>JALOQX010000534.1 GCA_025459265.1 Pirellulaceae bacterium
GACTGGCCAGCTACAGGCGCGCCCGCAAAAAATTCCTCTCCCCGCCGACCCTGTGTCGGCGGCTCGCTGGACTGGTCAGCTACGAGCCAAGCGCGGAATGTGGCAACGCTCCCCGCCGACCCCGTGTCGGCGGCTTGCTGGACTGGTGAGCTACAGGCACGCCCCACAAGAAAATCCTCTCCCCGCCGACCCCGTGTCGGCGGCTTGCTGGACTGGTCAGCTACGGGCACCGCGCGCCCTTCCGGTTCTTTCCTCGCCATGATCCAGCACGTCGCGCTCACCCCGCACTGCGGCGGCCGATTCCGAGAACCTGCCCCTCACCCGCGTCCGGCCGAGGCCGCCATCACTGAAGACTTCGAGCACATCCCCGAAGCGCAGCGAGAGCGAAAACCAGGGTCACCATCAAGGCAACAACCAAGAAGAACAATTCGAAGATCGGGTAGCCAAGATAACGTCGAACCATGAAGCGGATCCTCAAACGGAGCGCCTTGGCGTACGTTCTTGCACTCTACAGCATCTCCCGGCGGATGCCATCTGCCTCCACCTGGGAGAGCTGTCCATTCTCGACACGCGAGCAACTCGATTCAGCGCACCCGTCCCGCGCTTCCCGCACTCAATAGTCGCCGCTGAGCACTTCGCCTCCGTTGGCCGTGAAGAGGCCCTGGAGCACCGCGGGGTCGATCGTGTGGCTGATGAACCGCACCGAACCATCGCACAGCAGCGCAAGAAAACCGGCGGGGCGCATGCCGGTCACGCCGCGCAGCGGCTGCTCGGCGCTCGGCACGTAGTCGTCCGGCTTGGTCCAGATGACCGCTGCCGCGTCGCTGGCTTCGACCGCCATGATCGTGTTGGACAGGCCGTCTCTGATCTTCGCGAACGAAATGCCTTTCGGAGCTCCCGCTTCACCGGGCTTCTGCGGCACGAACACACCGTCCGGTCCTGCGTTGCCGAGATACACCGTCTTGCCCATCTCGGCCACACTGTTGGGTGAGCGATAGACCGCCGGCATGCGTTCGATCAGCTTTCGGTTGTGCTCGCTGTCCCACGGTTCGTTCAGACGGAACTGCTCGTAGAGCGGTTGCTCTTCAATGAACGGCAGAATGAACACGCGCCAGCTGAGCAGGGGTTTGCCGTCCTTGTCCACGCTGCCGGCGGGCGGGAGGCCGCGGTATACATCGTGGTAGTTGTGCATTGCCAGACCGATCTGCTTGAGGTTGTTCATCGACTGCGTGCGTCGGGCGGCTTCGCGCGCCGCCTGGACGGCAGGGAGCAGCAGCCCGACCATGACGGGCGCGGTGGCCCCGACATTTGCCCCCGGCAGCGTCCCGCGGGTCACCGCTTCGAACCCGTCGCTGACGCGCTGCACCGAGCTGATGCTGGGCAGCAGGTGGGGAGCAACGGCCATGGTGGAGGGGAGCGTGGCCGGGTCCGCCTCGATCCCTTCTTTCTGCAGCTGCCTGACGGCCATCTGCGCGCCGAGCTGCAGCCACGGATAGAACGTGAGGAACTGGCTGCGTGTGTCCTGGAATGTGAGCGTGATGGGGGCCGGCTGCGCGCTGAGCAGGCTGGCCACCGCCGGGTGCCCGGCCAGCGACTCCTTGCCCGCCGACTGAGCCAGGTACGACTTGATCGCCTGCGGGAGCAGCGCCACGACCAGATGCGAGTCGGTCAGACACCAGCAGGGCGAGAGGGCAAATGCTTCGGCCGGAACACTCAGCGAGTAGATGGTCGTGCCGTCCACGGGCGAGGCGTGGATCCGTGGCGCCCGCTCGCGCGGCATTTGTGCCAACTGGGCCTGAACCAGCAGCAGCAGTTTTTGGTGGGCCGCCTCCAGACGAGGTTTGTCCCGCAGGCTGACCGCCAGCGTCCAACCGGTCAGCAGGCCGCCGCCGCTGGGCGCGGCATGCAGCGTCCAGACGTCGCCCAGACTCTGCAGGAGGTCCTGCTTCAGCTGCACGCCGAGCATCTGTTCAAGCTGCGCGAGCTGCAGCTCCACCTGATCGGCCGCCTGAGGCTCGATTTCGCGCGTCATCGCCAGGCCCTGATCGAAGATCCGCGCCAGGTCGAGCCGCGTGGCCAGCGCAAACGCGGCGTCCGCCGGCACCCCGGCCAGATCCGCCGCGGTCAACGGCTTGGTCCCGGCCAGGCCCAGCAGGCCGCGCTCCGGCGCGCTCGAGAACAGGCGCGTCCGACTCACAAACCCGCTCTCGTCCAGCCCGCTGGCACTGACCACCCGGCTGACCGTGTTGAGTCCTAGCGCCGCCAGCACCTGTTGCACTTGCGGCGGCAGTCGGGGTACTTCCACGTCTGCCTTTGCTTGCGTGAGCCAGGCGGGTGGAGACTGCTCGGCACGCTCCAGCACGCCGGCAAAACTTCTGTCGCCCACCGCCACAATCAAATAATGGTCGTGCAACCCGATCGTAATCCGCGGCGCGCGGGGATTCGGCTGCAGCTGCCAGCACGCATGTCCAGCCACATCGATGTCCTGGACGTCGCCGGGCTGAAATTGCCGGCGGATCGTCTGCAGCGCTTCTTGGATCGCGGGCAGGTCGTCACCCAGGCTCACGACCAGCGCGCCTTGGACATCGACACCGCCCATGCCAGGTGTGACGCTTTCCACGAACAGGGCAGCGCCGTGTGTGATCAGCGACTTGGCCAGCAGCGGTATTTTCTGCATGACCAACTGCTCGTCGGGCCGGCCGCGCGAGCCCAGCTTCCGCACGCCGCGCTCGATCACCTGCTCGACTTCCTGCAGGAATTTCTGCACTTCCGGCTCCGCCAGCAGTTGCTCCGTCTGGTTCTTGCTCGCCGCGTCCGGCTCGCCCATGCCGGCCCAACTCGAGTAATAGAGACACTCGGCCGGCGCGACGGCGGCCAGCACTGGATCAGGAGCTTCAGGAGGCACGCCCAGCGGCACGCCGAACCCGGACCCCATGAACAGAATCAACACCAACTCAGATATCCCGAAGGCTGGAACTACGTTCATCGCTGACTCCTCCGCGGACCAGACCGCTCAACCCACTGCATCGGTCCATTCGCGGGTAGAACCTCTTGCGAAGCCATCCCGCACGCTTTCTCGAGCATATCAGGTTGGGACACAGAGGCAGATACCCCGGTTGGGCTACTTGCAAGCCAACCAGCGTGCGCCGGCAGCGGCACTTTTGATTGTCGACTTGACTCGGAAGCCCATGCCCGCGACATTCGTCGTGACGTTGATCGTTGCCCGCATCAACGGAACGACGAAAGGACTGAATCATGAAGCAACACGAATTCACGTTGG
>JALOQX010000270.1 GCA_025459265.1 Pirellulaceae bacterium
GCTGAAAGGAACGCTGCATGAACCGCCGCTGCCGCTTGTTTCCGCGGGTGCTCCAGGTGCTCACCTGGGCAGGGGGACTCTGGTCCGCGTCCTGTGCCGAGTGCGCGGACAATCTGGTCACGCCCGACGAATTGCTCGAGATGAGGCGCTGGGTAGCGGCCAAGTTCGAAGGAGTGGAGGCAGTCCCCGTCCTGGAAACGGGACTGACCGTGCGGGCGAACAATGATCCCGTGCAGAAGAACCAGCGCGCGGGTCGGCCGCTGAAGATCAAAGACAAACAATACACGCACGGACTCTATTGCCATGCCGTCAGCGACGTGCTCGTGCGCTTGCCCGGCCCGGGGGAGCGCTTGACGGCGGTGATCGGCGTCGACAGCAACAGCCAGACGGTACCCGGTCGAGGCAGCGTCGTGTTCTCGGTGGAGGTGGCTGGCCGGGAGGCGTTCCGATCTGAATTGCTGCGCGAGGGTTTGCCAGGTGTGCCGATCACCGTGGCGCTAGGCGGAGCGCAGGAAATCGTGCTGAAGGTGAGCGACGGCGGGGACGGGATCTCCTGCGATCAGGCTGATTGGGCGGACGCCGAGGTGCTGCTCCGCGACGGTTCGGTCATCCGCCTGGGGGACCTCCCGTTGCTCGATATCGCAACTAAGCCGTATTCGACGGATCCCCCATTCTCCTTGCGCGTCGGCGGCGTGCCGTTGGGAGAATTGTTGGCCGGTTGGCAACGCACGCTCGAATCGCGGGCGCTGGACGACCGGCGGACCCAGCACACGCTGACGTACACCGACCCGCAGACAGAACTCGTGGCACGGTGCGTCGCCATCGAGTATCGCGATTTCCCGACGGTGGAATGGACGCTGTATCTCCGGAACAACGCCGCCACGGACGCGCCATTGGTGAGCGACATTCTGCCGATGGACACGGTGTTCTACCGCAGTCCCGCCGGTGAGTTCGTCCTGCATCATCAGACGGGCAGCCCGTGTCTGCCGACCGACTATCAGCCGTTTGCGACGCGCCTCGAGCCGTCGTCCACGCGGCGCATCGCGGCCGCGGGCGGTCGGCCCACAAACAGCGATCTGCCCTACTTCAATCTCCACTGGCTCGACCAGGGGGTGATTGTGGTGGTCGGTTGGCCGGGGCAGTGGGCGGCCGAGTTCGAGCGGGATCCGCAGCAGGGACTCCACGTCCGGGCGGGCCAGGAACGGACGCACCTGCGGCTGCGCCCCGGCGAAGAGATCCGTACACCGTTGATGGTGCTGCAGTTCTGGAAAGGCGATCGCCAGCGCGCGCAGAACGTGTGGCGCCGGTGGATGATTGCGCACAACCTGCCCCGCCCCGGCGGAAACCTGCCGCCCGTCCAGTTGGCGGCGTGCAGCTCCCACCAGTTCGGTGAAATGATTCATGCCGACAGCGCCAGCCAGAAACTCTTCGTGGATCGTTATCTCGCCGAGGGGCTTCAGCTGGATTACTGGTGGATGGATGCCGGCTGGTACTGGAACAAGACGGGGTGGCCTAATGTCGGGACGTGGGAAGTGGACACGCAACGGTTTCCCGGCGGACTGCGCCCGATCTGCGATCACGCGCATGCCAAAGGCGTGAAGACCATCGTCTGGTTTGAACCGGAGCGTGTGACGCCGGGGACCCGGCTGTACGACGAGCACCCGGACTGGCTGCTGGGTCCCGACGGCGGCACGAAGCTGCTCAACCTGGGGCACCCTCAGGCACGCCAATGGCTCACCGATCACATCGACCGCTTGCTCACACGGGAAGGCATCGATCTGTATCGACAGGATTTCAACATCGATCCCCTCGAGTTCTGGCACGCGGCCGACACGGAAGACCGGCAGGGGATCACGGAGATCCGCTACGTCGAAGGCTACCTGGCCTATTGGGACGAACTGCGGCGCCGGCACCCGGACATGCTGATCGACTCGTGCGCCTCGGGCGGCCGCCGCAACGACCTGGAGACGCTGCGCCGTGCGGTCCCGCTGCTGCGGAGCGATTACATCATGGAGCCTGTGGGGAACCAGTGTCACACGTACGGGATCGCCTTCTGGTATCCCTACTACGGTACCGGGACGGGATCGGGGGACATCAACCCCTACCTGCTGCGGAGCGTGATGTGCCCGCATTTCACCGCCTGCTTCGACGTGCGCCGCACCGACCTGGACTACGCGATGATTCGTCGCGTCATGGGGCAGTGGCGGGAGTTCGCGGGATACTACTACGGCGACTACTATCCCCTCACGTCATACAGCCTGGCCACGGACGTGTGGATGGCATGGCAGTTTCATTCTCCCGAACAAGGTGCGGGCCTGATTCAGGCCTTCCGGCGTGCCGACAGCTACTACGATTCCGCCCGCTTTCCGCTGCACGGGCTGGAGCCGCACACTGTGTACGCGGTCACGGATCTGGATACGGCCAATATGGTCCAGATGACGGGACGCGAATTGTCCGAGCAGGGCCTGAGCGTGGCCATTGCCGAGCGACCAGGTTCGGCGGTCATTACGTATAAGAAACTGGACCAATAAGGGAGGCTCCCATGTACAAGCGCTGCGTGGTTCTCTGTTGCTGGGTGGTGAGTAGCTGGAGCGCTGCTGCGCTGGCGGACAACAGCGCGGCGGACATGGCGTACGAGGTCGGTGTCGGGCAGGTCGATATCACACCGGCGTATCCGATCCGGCTCAACGGCTTCGGCGTTCGCCGCGAGGAGTCGGAAGGGGTCACGCAGCGGATCTGGGCCAAGGTGCTGGCCATTAGGCAGCGCGGTGCGGTGCCGATTGTGCTGATCACCGTGGACAACGTGGGGCTGCGGATGGAGCAGGTGGACGAGGTGGCCATGCGGCTACACGCGAAACATGGAATCCCGCGCGAGCGCGTGGCGCTGACCTGTTCCCACTCGCACACGACACCCAAAGTGAACGGGTCAGCTGACAATATCTTCAGCCAGCCGATCCCTCCGGCCCATCAAGCACACATCGACCAGTACACCCGGGAACTGACGGACTCTATGGAGCAGGCGGCGGAGCTGGCGCTGGGCGACCTGCAGCCGGCCAGTCTGGCCTGGGGCGTGGGACGCGTCGGGTTTGCCCGCAACCGGCGGACGGCCGGCGGGCCGGTCGATCACGACCTGCCGGTACTGGCCGTACGTGACGCAGCGGGGCAGTTGCGCGCCATCTACGTCAGCTACGCCTGCCACTGCGTTACGTTGTCGCACAACAGGATCAGCAACGACTGGGCCGGGTTCGCCCAGGAGAGCTTGCAGGCCAGATTCCCCGGCTGCGTGGCGCTCATGTCGATCGGGGCCGGTTCAGACTCCGACCCCTCCTCGGGCGTCACGGGCGACAAAGTGGATGTCGCCGCGGCCCAGGGTGAAGAGATCGCGGTCGAGGCAGCGCGGGTACTGGCCGGGACCCTACGGCCCGTCACGGGACCGATCCAGGCCCAGCTGCAGACGATTTCCCTGCCGCTCAACCCGCTCCCCACCCGCGCAGCGTGGGAGGCCATGGCGGCTGCCGGCGGCCCCGAAGGCTATAACGCCCAGACGCAGCTGGCGCGCCTGGATCGCGGCGAGTCCCTGATGACCGCCGTCGCCTATCCGATCCAGAGCTTCACGTTCGGCGACAGCCTGCACATGGTGTTTCTCGCCGGCGAAGTCTGTGTCGATTACTCGCTGCGCCTCAAGCAGGAGCTGGACGCACAGCGCCTGTGGATCAACGCCTACAGCAACGACTTCGGCTGCTACATCCCGTCCGAGCGCCTGGTGCGCGAAGGGGGCTATGGCGGCGGCGCGGAGATCCCCTACTTTGCGCTGCCGGCAACCCTCGCCGCCGGCTTAGAACAACGGATCATCGACGAGGTGCACCGCCAGGCACCGACAATCAAGAAATAGGTCGTATTGGTCGTATTGGTCCTATAGGACATATAGGACATATAGGACACATAGGACCAATCAGCTTTTCAGTCCTTTGGTGTTGAATTCCAGCCGATCGTTGCTCGCCAGCAGCTGATCCCAGTGGACCACCTCGCCGCGGTAGGCCGACGTGCGGCCGAGGATCGTCACCAGGTTGCTGCGCACGCTGGCCGGGACAGTCGGATTGGCACATTCCTTGGCCAGGATGTTCTGGTGGAAAGCGGCGATGTTGGTCACGGCGCCCTCTTCGTAAATCGCCGGTGATTCGCCACCGCGCCAGAAATTGTCGCCGCGGATCATCACCGGACCGCCGTAACTGGTCTCCAGCACACCCTGCGTGCCGAACATGCGGTTGCGAATCCCTTCCGGCTGCGTGCCGTGCCCGGGGAACTGCCGCGAGCTGAAGGCGATGCCCACGTTGTCCGGATACTGGAACGTGACGCTGAACGTGTCGCAGCAATCGCCGTAGTCTCGGACCTTGCGCGCACCGGTGCCGAACGCACAGAGGGGGGGCTGGTCCATGATCCAGCTGGCGACGTCAATCGTGTGGATGTTCTGCTCGGTGATGATGTCACCCGAGAGCACACGGTCGACGCCCCACGCGCGCAGCCGGCTTTCCGGATTCGTGGCCGCCTCGCGCGCATAGGGGATCTGTCCGACCCACGGGACGTCTGCATGGTAGGTGGACTCGCCGAACGCGAACGTGCCGATGGCTCCGTCGCGGACGCGCTGGATGGCCTCCAGGTAGAATCGATCGGCCCGCGTCTGGAAATCCACCAGGAAACACAGGCCGGCGGCGGTGGCTTTCTGGCCGCTTGCTTCCACCGTCTTGCAGCCGGCCACGTCCACGGCGATCGGCTTGGCGAGATACACATGCTTTCCCGCCTCCACGCCCGCCGCGGCCTGTTCCGGGTGGAAATACGGGGGCGATTCGATGACGATGGCATCGAGCTGCTGCTGGAGCAGTCGCTTGTAACCCGCCAGGCCGATATAGCGGGCCTGGGACGGCACATTCAGCTTGTTGCCCAGGTCATCCACGCGATCCTGGAAGTAGTCGGTGGCCGCGACGATGTTGTAGCCGCCGTGCTTGTGGAAGAGTTCGGCAATCCACACGCCCCGGCCGCCACAGCCGATGATGCCGATATCGACTTTCTCGTTCGCCGCATAACCGCGCACAAGCTCGGGCCTCAGGATCGTGATCCCCGCAGCCGTAACGGCGCCCGCACCGGCCAGGAAACCGCGACGGCTACACGCGTTCGTCAGGCGGGCCGATTCCCGCGAGGTTGAATTTTGTGACATGATTCTGTCTCCTTTACTCAGGATGCTGGTGTGCCGAAGACTTCGACTTCCACGTAGTGGTTCAAGCTGTTCGCCGTATTACCCTTGCTCGACAGGCGCACGTAGCGCGCCGTGACGCCGCCGGCGTCGATCAGCTTGCCCAGATGCGTTTCGATGTACGGTCGGTCTTTTCCCACGCCTTTCTTCGACGAGGCGTCGGTGTCGTTATTGAACAGCGTGCGCACATTCTCCGTGAATTCCTCATCGTCCGCGACCTGCACCATCACGTCGTGGTAGCTGCGGGCTTCGCGGAAGAAATGCCACACGTAAATGGCGTGGATGCAGGCGGGATCGCCCAGGTCGATCTGGACCCACTGGACGCCGGGAGCAAGCTCCACGAAGGTCTCCTCGGTTCCCTCCTTGACGCCGTCCGTGACGAAATCAATCGCCCCCAGCACCGGATCCGTCTCGCTGGAGGTCACCTTCTTGCCGCGCGCCAGGTTCGTCGTTCCCTCGGGGACCAGCAGTTCCGGGGGCTTGTCCACGGGCGCCTCCAGGCCGGGGAACAGCATCATCAGGACGTTGGGTGGAGTGCCGGCCAGCACTTCCCGCGGAAAATCTGTCTGCAGCGGAACCTTCTTGTCGTCGGCCGGACAGTGGCTCGCGAACCAGACGAGCCCGAGCAGAAACGTGACGAAACGCAGCATGCCGAACTTCCTCCTTTCAAGGGGATGATCTCTCAATCCAGTGCACTACCATCATACTCGAAGCTGAGCGTGTTGAGGCGACGGCGGACCCGCCACAAGCCAGCCAGCATCCGGGCGGGGTCCCGCCACGGATCGAGGCGACTGCCCGGCCGATCCTCCCAGGTGATGGGGACTTCGGCCAGACGATAGCCCAGCCGCCTGGCCAAGGCCAGGATCTCAACGTCAAACAGATAACCGTCTTCGCTCGAGAGTGCGAACAATCGCCGGGCGGCCTCCTGGCGAAACATCTTGAAACCGCACTGGGTGTCATGGACGCTCAGCGCCAACATCCGTCGCGCGACGGCCGCAAAGGTCCGTCCCACGAACGAGCGCCCGCAGGTCCTCCGCCGGCGGACTGAAGGATCGGGCAGCAGGCGCGAGCCGATGGCCACCTCCGCGCCGTCATCCAGAGCGGCCAGGAGTTTGGCCGCTTCGCCGATCGGCGTCGCCCCGTCAGCATCGGCAAACAGGATCCGCGCGCCGGTGGCGGCACTCACGCCGGAGCGTACGGCAGCGCCTTTCCCCCGATTCTGCGGATGGCGAAGGCAACTCAATTGGGGCCAGGCTGGGTTCCGTTGCGCCAGCACGTCCGACAGGTGGTCATCGCCGCCATCATCCACGACAATGATCTCATAGTTGTCCGGATGATGGGTGTCGGCGAAGGTGCGAATCGTCGCCAGGTAGGGAGGGAGCCGCGTGGCTTCGTTGTATGCCGGCAGGATGATGGATAGGGCCACGGGCATGCCCACGTTCCCCGCATGCGAGTCGACAGTGCTTGGGATGATCGCCGGGTGAATCGCCAGCGGGTCGTTACATTCGTGTTCGTCCTGATTGCCGCCGCGGCACTGGCCATCCGCGTGCCGCGTCTGGAGCTGCGCCCCATGCATGCCGATGAAGCGGTGCAGGCGGCACGGTTCAGGGACCTGTGGCAGGAAGGTCGCTACAGGTATGACCCGCACGAGTTCCACGGCCCCACGCTTATCTACGCCACCTATCCCTCCATGCTGCTGAGTCGGATGGACAGGTTCGACCAGACCAGCGCGGCAACCTACCGGATCGTACCGGTCCTGTTCGGGGCAGGTTCTATCCTGCTATTGTGGTTGCTGCGCGACGCGTTGGGAAGAGTGGGGAGCTTCTGGGGCGCCGTGTTCATGGCCTGTTCGCCCGCGTGCGTCTTCTACAGTCGGTATTACATCCACGAAACGCTGCTGGTGTGCTTTACGCTGGGCGCCCTGACCTGTGGTTGGCGCTACGCGCGCAGCGGGCGCTGGGCCTGGTGCGCCGCGGCGGGTGCCGCCGTGGGGCTGATGCAGGCCACGAAGGAAACGGCCGTCCTGTCGTACGCCGCCGCCGCCGTGGCGCTGCTCGTGGCCGCGTGGTCCGCGGGCCCCGCGCTGCTGCGGAAACCGCTGAGCCCGCGCCGCTGGTCATGGGTGCATTTGGCCGTGGGTGCGATCAGCGCGCTGCTCGTGGCGCTCCTGCTGTATTCGTCGTTCGGCACGCACGCGCGCGGGCCGTGGGACGGCATCCTGACCTACGTCATCTGGCTGCGCCGTGCCGGCGGCGAGTCCGTTCACATCCATCCCTGGCACTTCTACCTGCAGCGCCTGCTGTGGTGGCGCGACAGCAACGGGTGGCTGTGGTCCGAAGCGTTCATTGTGGCGCTGGCGAGTATCGGCGTCCTGAGCGCGTGTCTTGCGCGATGGCGGCTACCGCCGGAGGTAGACCGCGGTTTCGTCCGTTTCCTGAGTGTCTACACGCTGCTTGTCACCGTCATCTACGCCGCCATACCCTACAAGACACCGTGGTGCCTGCTGCAGTTCTGGCTGGGTGCGATGTTGCTGGCGGGCGTGGGCGTGAGTGCCCTGTGGTGTGCGTCGCGAGGTCGGTTGCTGCGTGCGATCCTGTGCGTCCTGCTCGCCGCGGGGACCGGCCACTTGATCGTCCAGGCGTACTGCGCCA
>JALOQX010000053.1 GCA_025459265.1 Pirellulaceae bacterium
CAGCACTTGTTCCTGAAGTTCATGGATGGCAACGTCAAGACGCCCGATCCCCCCCAGCGCAACCCGAAGGTCGCGTGGCCGGGGTACGGCGAATCGTGGTATCGGCGCATTATCGAGCAGCGCGGCGAGCATTTCCGGATTCCGGAGTAGTCCCCCGCGCGGCGAAGAGGAGTCCTATCATGGCTCAGACCTCTGACTCGCCGCCGGCCGCGGCGCGACCACCGTGGTGGCGATCGATCGGACCGGCCCTGATCACGGCCTGCGTCGTGTTCGGACCGGGCAGCCTGGTGATCAACGCCAACGTCGGCGCGACGTACGGTTACCAGTTGCTGTGGTTGTTGCTGCTGGCCGGTCTGCTCATGGGCACGTACATGACGATGTCGGCGCGGGCCGGTGTCACGGCCGGCGCGACGCATTTTGCCGTCCTCGCGGAAGCCGCCGGACGACCGGTCGCGGCCCTGCTGGGACTGGTGCTGTGCCTGACCTGTGGCGCCTTCCAGTTCTCGAACAACCTGGCGGTCGCACTGGCCGTGGGGTCCCTGGTGCCGGCGCCGTATGTGCTGGCCACGCAGCTGTCGGCCATCGTGACGTTGAACGTCGTCTTGATCGTGTTCCTCTTCCAGGCGCGGCACATTTTCAAGACCATCGAAGCGATCATGAAGGTCATGGTGGGTGTCGTGCTCCTGTCGTTTCTGCTCAACGTGTTCCTGGCCCGTCCCGATCTGCCTGGCGTGATGGCAGGACTGGTCCCGCGCATTCCATCGGAACTGTCGCTGGGCATCCCGGCCATCGTCGACGGCGCGGTCAAGGACCCGCTGGTGTTGCTCGCGTCGCTGATGGGAACAACGTTTTCGGTGGCCGGGGCTTTTTTCCAGGGCAATCTCGTGCGGGAGAAGGGTTGGGGGCCCGCCGACTATGATCGAGGCGTCGGCGACGCCGTGGCCGGGGTGTGCGTGTTGACGCTGGTCAGCGCGATGATCATGGTGACGGCGGGCACCGTGATCCTGGGCACTTCTGCCGACAATCTGGCCACCCTCGCCCTGACGCTGCGTCCGCTGCTGGGCGTCACGGCGTTTTACGTGTTCTGCCTCGGCCTGATCCCCGTGGCGCTCAACCCCTTCCTGATCAACGCCATGATCGGCGGCACGGCGCTGGCGGACGGGCTCGGGCTGCCGGGCCGCCTGAGCGACCTGTGGCCGCGCATCTTCACGGTGGTCGTCCTGGTCGCGGGACTGGCGGTCGCCTCGATGGGATTGTGGTATCGGATCCCGCCCATCCACCTGATGATCTTCGGCCAGGCGCTGACCGTGATCGGCAATCCGCTCATGGCCGCCACACTGCTCTGGCTGGCCAACCGGCGCGGCACGATGGGCGACCGTCGCAACGGACTCGCGGCCAACATCCTCGGCACGCTGGGTCTGGTCGTCGTGCTGCTCCTGGCCGTGCGCATGCTGTGGTTCGTCTACTTGCGGATCAGTCTCCTGTCGGGCACCGCGTGACGCGCGGCCACGACTCCGGACCGGCGCGCGCACGTCACGGCTGGCGCGGTGAACAGCGGGACCTGTGTGCCCCGGACGTGATTGCGGCAATGGTTCCGTTTATGTGTGCGCATTTGCCTGGACGGTCAACCTCTTTGCCGCGAAGCAGTCAGGAGGTAACCGTTCACAGGTCGCCATCGTCGCCTTTCGCTCCGCG
The DNA here is from genome assembly GCA_025459265.1 of Pirellulaceae bacterium. Taxonomy (GTDB): domain Bacteria; phylum Planctomycetota; class Planctomycetia; order Pirellulales; family Pirellulaceae; genus JAAYDI01. The sequence continues at coordinate 1,696 of JALOQX010000053.1, forward strand.
AAAGTAGCGCTACTTTCGCGGAGAAAGGCGACGATCTGCCATCTATCGACCGTAAATCCGAACCACGCCCGTCACTCGTCCGCCAAGCTGGCGACCGCCTCCAGCAATCCCCCCACGACGCGCGCCATGCGGTCGAAATCGAGCCGCTCCGGGTCATCCTGCGCGGTGTGGTACCAAGGATACCGGAACATGGCCGTGTCGGTCACCATGATCGCCGGATAGCCGTGGTGCCAGAATGAGCCGTGATCCGAGAGCGACACACCGGGAATCCAGCTCGGGACCGCCGCCCCGACCGACGGAAACGGCGTCGTCCGGCGGAATGAGCGGACCACACGCCGCAGCAGATGCCTGGACGCCGGATTGGCGACGAACCCAATGAAGTCGCCTCGGTTGGGGTAGAACCAGCTCAGCGGGATCGGAAACGGATACTGCTGACTGCCGGGCGTGTCATCGTAGTAGCCGATCATCTCGAGACAGATCATGCCGATGATCCGATCCTGCATCGCGCGGCAGCGTGCGGCATACGCCAGACTGCCCATGCCCGGCGACTCGAAAAACGGTGGCTCCTCGTTCACAAACGCGGCGAACCGGACCGTCCGCCGCAGCCTGCGGTCGGCCAGTTCGCGGGCGATGGCCAGCAGCCCGGCGACGGCCGATGCGTTGTCGTCGGCACCGACGCAGCCAGGCACCGCGACACTGTCGTAGTGCGCTCCGACGACCAGGATCTCGCCCGGCAATTCGGCTCCTTCGAGCTGGGCGATGACGTTGACAAAGGCCGGCACCGCGCCGCCGCTGCTCCGGCGGGCCGCGTGGCGCGCGAACTCCGGGACCGCAACGTCCTGGCATTCGACGGCATATCCCGACTCAGCCAGCGAGCCCGCGACGAACTCCGCAGCGTGCTGCAGACCGCGGTACGCCACGAAGTTGCGCTCGCCAATGTCGGCGCACAGCCGCTGGACGTCGCCGCGCAGTCGGGCGCTCCGCGTGCGCTCGGCCACTGTCATTTCCGGCAGCGGTCCTCGATGGCTCTTTCCGGGCATGAAGAACATCTTCCTGTCCCAGATTGTGATCGCCCCAGAACTGGGGCACAATACGGCGAGTTGGCCCCGTGCATTCCTGTTCAGGAGACTTGACAATGATCGTTCACGCCACGGTGTTGCTGGTCGGATCCCTTCTCGCATTTCAGGCCGATGACCTTGCTGTACTGCGGAAAGAAGCGTTGGGAGACTGGCAGCGACAGATCGAGTACAACGGACAACCTCATCGGCTGGTCAAACACATCGAAGAGAACCAGGAAACCCTGTCACTGTACTCGCCAGCAAACGAAGTCGTCTACCAGCACATTGTCAACTACGAGATTTCCCTGCGCGACAACATTGGTGTGTTTGAGTTCTGGAACATGCGGGTGCTTGTTCAGGAGGAAAACGCGGAGGAGTCTGATCAGGCGACCCCGTCGCCGGACGCGAGATTCAGCTATGTTTTCAAGATCCACAACAACACCTGGCACGAAGTGCAGGGCTTGCGGCGGGATCTCGCCGAAGCGCCCTCGATCAACATCTACCAGCGAGTCACCGGCGATCCCGCGACCCCCGCTCCCGTCTCCAGCGAACCGGAGGCCACTCCACCGGGCAAGCAGGAACTGCAACCCTTGGCCTTCCTCATCGGAAACTGGCAGAACAGCTCTGATCCCAACGACCGGCGCACCTACGAGTGGATCAACAACAAGAGCTATATCATGTTCCTGCTGGGCGACTACCGGGAAGTGATTGGCTGGGATCTCGTTCACGAGCGTATTGTGAGCTGGTCCTACGGCACCGATGGGGGACAGGGACGCGGGCTGTGGACCCGGCAGGGGGACACTTGGACGTACACGTCGCGTTCCTTCCTGGACCGGTGGGGCAATCCGATGCAGCCGTATGCGATGACCGTCGAGCGGATCGACGAAAACACACTGAAATTCACCAGCGTGGGCCGGAACGCGGACGGAAAACCGGACTACGAAGCGACCTATCAGCGCATCACGAAGCAGGACTGACAAGACATCGCGTACCTGATGCGACGTTCTGCAAAGGTCAGCCATGATGAATCGGCGGCTCACGCGACGGACCTGGCTCGCAACCACCAGCGGACTGACGGCAGCAATGTGGGCGCATCCCGCACTGGCTGGCACGGCTCCGGCGCCGCCTTCCCGTGCGCGGCCCAGGGATGACACGCTTCCCAGCTGGTCGCTGCGTACCGCCATGGAGCGTGCCGGCGCGTGCTGCCTGGCCTGGCTCAACCCGGAGCATCACCACCTGCCCACCGGCGGTTACGAGATCGCGCACGACACGGGACGATGGTGGGATGCCATGCTGCGCTACGCCGCCGCCACGGGTTTCACGATTCCCGAGGCGGCGGAGCGGGCCATGCGCGAAAATCTGCGCGCCTTGACCGACAATTCGGCCGGCTTGTTGACCAACGATGCCCGAGCGGAACAGGCGGGCGGCGTGCGGCAGGTCAATCCGCACAATTTCCGCGAGTCCATGTTAGCGTACAGCGCGCTGGTCAAGTGGCGAGATGATCCGTGGAGCCGGCAGAGTGGACAGAAACTGGTCGTCACGACCGATCGCCTGCTGGCCCCCGACGGGCAGCTGGATTACGCCGGCCTGGCCGACCTGCTGCAGCTGCCGCTCACCCAAGATCCATCGATGATTCAGCGATCGGACGCGGGCGAGTGGTTCGACGCCACGGGCAACACCGGTCGGGCACTGGAAGGCTTCGTCTGGTTCCACGACGTGACTGGCAGTCCCCCGGCGCTCGAGCTGGCGGGAAAGCTGGCGGCAGCGCACCTGCGGCACGTGACGCGTCCCGACGGCCGCATCCCTCCCGCGCTGCTGGCGCCGACCAACGTGGGCCATAACCACTCGTACCTCGGGACGCTGCGCGGACTATTGCGTTACGGGCTGGCCAGCGGCCAGCCGGAATACGTCGAGGCCGTGACACAAACGTACCGCCACGGACTGTTCGGGTCGGTGATCAGCCACTCCGGCTGGACGCCGCACGACCTGGGTCGCAGTCGCTTTCCCAATGAGCACGGCGATCCAGTCGGCGAACATGCCAGTTGTGCGGACGTGATCCAGTTGGCATTGTGGCTTGCCACAGAGGCTCGAGCACCGGACCTGTGGGATGACGTCGAGCGGCTGCTGCGGGCGCGTATTCTTCCGTCGCAGATCGACGATCCCAGCCAACCGCGGCAGCATGGCGGCTGGGGCGCGTACGGGCATCCCTTCGGCCGCGGCTGCATCCTGGATGTGTTCGCGGCGGTGCTCTCCGTACTGACCGAAGTGTATCAGTCGGCTGTCACTGGTGCGCCCGCGGGCCCGGTGTGCGTGAACCTGCATTTCCCCATCAGTTCGCCACTCGCCGCAGTGGAGGCACAACGCGGAGAACACGGTTGCACGCGAGTCCTGCTCGCGACACCCGCCGAGCTGCGCATCCGCTTGCCCGGCTGGAGTCCGCGTGCGCAGGCCCGCCTGCTGGTGGGCAACCAGCCTTTGGACGTGCAGTGGGACGGTGCGTACGCCGTCGTTCCGGCTGCCGCCGTGCCGACAGGCACAGCGATCGAGTTGCGCTACGACCTGCCCGCGCGCGAGACGACGGAACGCCTGCCCGTGAGCGGGCAGGAGTATCGGCTCAGCTGGCGCGGCGACGAAGTCGTGGCCTGCGATCCACCCGCACCGATCTACCCCCAGCAGTAGCTCAATTCCCGGACGCGTCGCCAGCCGAGACCCGGCGCGCAATACTCTTGCGCACGATTTCCGTACCACCCCCGCGCGTGCGCGCCACAAACACGAAACCGTCCTTCGTCCTTTCCAGCGTGCAGGTGCCTTCGTGCTGCACTCCGTCGCCAAGCACGACGCTGACCGTTCCTGACCAAAGTGCGTCTTTCATGCCGCTGAGCGGATAGCGGATCGTGGCAAATACCCCGTCGGTCGAGTGCCAATGTTCGATCAGTTGCTTGCCCTTCGCATCCCAACCCGAAATGCCGGCAAACTGGAGCCGCTTGCCGTTCTCGGTGCTGCTGCCCACCATCGTAAGACAGCATTTCCCCGGCGCCCATTTCCGGACGTCTTCCCCTGTTCCCAGCACTTGGCCGTTTTCGGAATCCTCGCTCTCCCATTGACCAACGAAGTACGCGAGCGCCTCCAGCGCCGGCGCGGGAATCGCTGACGAGTCCTGCGCTCGGACGCCGGAAGTAGACACGGTTGCAGCCACACATACTACGCAATACTGGGCCCACGCTCTCATGGCTCACCTCACTTGAATACCTGGAGTCGAAAGCAGTCAAATGCGCGCACGATCCGGGTCCTGCCCCGTGGACAAGCAACCCATGCCGCGCTTACGGCTGCAGCGTACCGTCCTTCACGACGACTTTTCCGTCCACGGTAACCGTCGCGTTTGTGATCGGAAAACCGAAGCCGCCGGTCGCGACGTTGCGGCCACCAAGCAAATCGTTCGCCCCGGTCGAGATCCACACCATCCCCGCAGCTTCGGCGGGACGGTAGTTGGCCCTACCCTCTTCGATGACGTGCAGCGCCGGGTTGAGCCCTATCGACACAACTGAGACGATATCCTTGGCGCCATCATGCGCCGCCATGATCTCATCGAAGTATTGACGCCCTTCGTCCGCCTGGAAATCGGCGATCGTGCCGTTCCTGAAGTCGCAGCGAATGTTGGCGAACGACTTCTCAAACACGCGGAGCTTTGGCACAACGACGTGCCCGCTGACGGTCTCTTCGATCGGAGCGAAAAAGACCCCCCCTCCCGGCAGGCTCGCAGTGCGTGTCATGAACTGTCTGCTGCGGCTTTCTTCCGGCGTGATGACCGCATCCGACACAAAGATGGGCCGATCGCCGACGCTCAAGGTCACGTCCGTGCCGGCCGGCGAAGTAATCCGAACGCTGCGACTCTGGGCCAGCAGCTGCTTCAGCTTCTGCCCCTGCTCCGAAATCTTGGCATAGTCCGCGCTCATCGCCGCCCACTGCATCTGTTCGTAAGTCGCCAGGTCTAATCCGTTCTCTTCGGCATCTGCGGCAGTGGGCACCGTGAGCACGAAGAAACCAACGTCGGACTGCTGGACAATATCCACGATGAACTGGGATGCTTTTGCCGCAGCAGCGATTTTCACTTCCGGCACGTCTTTCAATACGGCCGCAGGATTCTCAAGATCGGGCAGCGCAATCCACACTCGTATCGACTTCACCCACTCGCCCAAGAAGCGGGGCTGCTGCTCCAGGAATTTGTCCGGCACATCGACCCACTGAGAGCGTCTCACGCGGTCGCTCGTCAGAAACATGGTGACAAATCCCCCTGCCTTCTGCACTTCAATGCTGATGGCCTCCATCAGTGGGACTACGTGTTGTCCGCCCGATACGACCACGACATCACCGGGCTGAATATCGGCGCACGTTGTGACGATTCGTTTTGCAAGCTGCTCGTGCTCGTCGTCGGCTGCGCGCGCACGCGGCACCAGGGATGATTCCAACAGCAGCAAGGCACCGACCAAGGCCGAACGCCGCCAATCACATCTGCTCATGATGCACCTCCCAATAGACATCGTCTCAGGTTAGGACACCCGCCGCGAGCCAATGCGCCTGCAATCACGGGATTCCGTCACCCCAAAATGCTTGACTCGCGCTGCGCATTGTCCCGAGCGCGCAGGCAGGCTGCAAGGCGACAGACCCGCCAGCGGGTTACCTCCGAACCCGCCGTTAGAAACACAACTTACTACCAGGACGATCCGACATCATGACCGCACGATATGGAACGGCCATTGCAGACGGACGCCGATTCTCCGCTGGCTCTCGACGAGCCGCGGGACCTGCATGCCTGGCAGCACCTTGGCTGCCGCGTCCGCGAACTTGCGGTTGATCTGGCAGATCGTACCCCGCAGGTTCTGCACCTGCTGCAGCGGATCCTCCAGCAGCTCGATCAGCGCCTCCGCCGATTTCCACCCCTGCGCCTCGCAGGGCACGTGCGCGTCGATATCGTTCAAAAGTGCGTCATTCAACGCCAACAGCAGGTCCATTTTGGCCGGAAAGTACTTGGCCGTGATGATCTTTCCCGCATAGGGAACTGTCAGAAAACCGCCTCCGCGATTGTGCCCGAACGGCAGCCGAATGTGTCCGAAGACCTGGTCGCCACCGGCGTCAGCCGGCACTTGTGCCATCGTCATGTGCGAAAACCTCCCCTCGCAAGAATCGAATCGCCACTCGATCATGCTTCACAGGTTGCGGCGCGGGAACGCCACAGCAGGACGCCGCGTCGTGCGCGGTGGCCAGCAACCGCGCGAACCCGATCCGACCTGTTCTCGCCACTTTTTGTGTCTTAAGGATCCTCCAGTTGAGTGAGATGATGGTTTTCTTGGTTCGTGGTACATTCACATCTTAGGAACGGAGAAGATGCTCATCCCGCCAGGTTCCTGCCCCATACCGTTCCACAACGCCTCAGCCCTTTTACCACGCCGGCGGCGTGTTCTGTCGTGTGTCACCGTGTTCCGCGGTGCCGGATCACGCGTGCTGTGTTGTGGTATTCCCCAGGGAGGATGCTATGGACTCGGAATACCTGCGGCAGCTGAAGTCTTCGCCAGCGGCAATACGCAAAAAGGCCTGGAGCGAACTGCATCTTCAACCCTTCGCCGGTCACGGTGTTTTGAGTGGCGAGGTGCGCGCGATACTCGCGGAGGTTCTCCGCAATGAAGACGACGAGGACGTCCATCGCATGGCGGTGGACACTTTGCTGAGCTTCTCCTGCTGCGACTGCGGCGAACATGTACTCGAAGCAAATGCTGCATCGCGATCCCGCGGACGAGACCGTTCGCTCGATGGTCGCGTGTGGACCAGTTTTCAAAGACCGTCGGTGGTGCTGCACGCCAGCGGTCCCGGCTACAAGCGTCGTGATGCGGAAGCGGTTCAGCATGTGGCCCGGCGTCTGTCATTCAAAGACTCGCCGGCCACCGACTTCCGACCGTTACCCGTCGGCGAGAAGGGCTGGCAGGAGTTCACGACCACCGAACCCGTCGAGGCCATCTGCGTGGTTGGACGACTGGGGCTGTTGGGGCAGGAGGCCGTTGCGGTGTTGGAGAACCGCGAAGCGCGCTTTCGGTTCGTGCAGCAGGAGCGTGCCAAGGGCGTGCTGACCGACACGGTGCGTCAGTCCTATCACATCCACGAGTACGTGGACGGTCGCAACGTGAACGAGTACCGTCCGCTGGACCGGCCGGGCGGACGCACGGACTACGGGATCGTGCAGCTCTACCGCAAGTTTGTCGGCACGCGCCATGTGACCGTCTTGCTCTGCGCTGGATGCTCTTCGCTCGGCACGATGGGTGCCGCGTTGTGGCTGGCTCGCGATCTGGGTCGGCCCACCGATACGGCCGACGGCAGGACGCCTATCCCCCAGCCGCCATCGCTGGGCCCCCACCCGACCATGGAAGCGCTCGTGCGCTCGGTTTGTGTGCCGAATTCGCGCATCTGGCGACCCGCGAAGATCGATTTGCTCGGGCTTTACGTCGACCACTACCAGTGGTCGAACAGCGAGATGAAGTGGCTGGACATTCAGCCGCACGTGATCGAGCTACAGATGCAGCAGGGTAAGCCGACCCTGCTGAAGATCGACGGCACGCCGGCCGGTTTCCAGCCGGAGAGTCAGAACTTCCGGCTTGCCGTGAGGGTGGTGCAACAAGCCCATGAGAATAACGGCGTCGTCGATACTGTCGCCTTGGCCAACGATGTCTGGATTTGGGGCAAGTCGATCGATCCCAGTCTGGTCAAGCAGAAGCTCCACCGGTTCAGCCTGACGAAGCTGATCAGTTTCGGCCACGAGATTCGACTCAATGCCCAGGTCCGTATCATCCAGGCATGAACCGCGGTAGAATTGAGCTCGCTTCCCCGGGGACAGGACGAGCCCTTACAACTCGAACGGTCAGGAGACGCAGCCGTGAGCGCTCGCGAAACAGCAGGTTGGACGTCCGCAGCCGCACGCTGTTGTGGCTGCGGTGGCGGCGGTGATCGGACACTCGTCGCGGCGCCAGGCCGTGCCACGTCGATCGGTTACGGATCGCTCGGCTGGCTCGGTTCCGCGCTGGCAGGGCTCACCTGGTCCGCCGCGCGCGGGGCGGAGCCGCCCCCTGCGCCGCCGCGTCGGCCGCTGGTCGTCCAGCCCATCTTCACCTATCCGCGGCCCGAGCGCCAGGAGATGACCAGCTGGCGGAACTGGGGCGGGATCCAGGAGGAGTCGGACGTGGTGGCGGAGCGCGCGCGCATCGCCGACGAGCTTGCTCAGCTGCAGACGCGGGCCGACTTCCCCCTGCAGTTCCGGCCGCTGCTGACCGTGCGCCGGCCGGCCGAACTCGCCCCGCACGAAGCCGCCATCCGGGAAGCTGACGCGTTGCTGTTCTATGCGGGCGGCGATGGCGGCGGCGACCTGATGGCGAATGTGAACTACATCGACGCGCTGGGTAAGGACGTCATTTGCTTCGTGCGCCACAAGTCGGGACCGCTCTATTACTGGTACGAAGGCGCGATGGCCCGGCTGCTCCACCAGCACACCGATACACTGGCCGCGCGGTCGATCCATTACGCCGACGTCGTTGTCGACCAAATGGACGAGGTCCTCTGGCGGCTCCGCGCGCTGTGCGGCCTCCACAATACGCTCGGGAGCCGCATCATCGCCATCGGCGGCGCATCGGGCTGGGCCGACTGGAACGCGCCGGCCGGTTCCGCGAGTCCGGAACTGGCGCGCCGGCAGTGGAAGCTCGACATCCAGGCCTTCTCGTACGACGACCTGGGCCGGCTGATTCAGGAAGCGCGCCGTGACCCGGAGGCCGTCGAGCGCGCACGGCAACAGGCCGCCGAGTACCTCGCGTGGCCCGGCACGACGCTGCAGACGGACCGGACGTTTGTCGACAACGCGTTTCTGCTGGACGACGTCTTTCGCCACGTCCTGGCCCAGGCCGACTGTCGCGCCCTGACGGTCAACGGCTGCATGGGCACCATCATGCCGCTGGCGGAAACGACCGCCTGCCTGACGCTGAGCCTGCTGAACGACCGGGGCTACCTGGCGTTCTGCGAGTCCGACTTCGTGGTTATTCCCGCCGGCCTGCTGCTGGCGAACATCTCGGGCCGCCCGGTGTTCCTGAACGATCCGACGTATCCGCACGACGGACTCATCACACTGGCGCACTGCACCGCCCCGCGGCGCATGAGCGGCCGCCAGCTGGATCCGGCCCGGATCATGACGCACTTCGAGTCGGATTATGGGGCGGCGCCGAAGGTCGACATGCCCGTGGGCCAACTGCTCACCAATGTGGTGCCGGATTTCCGCGCTGAACATTGGACGGGACTGTTGGCAAGCATCGACGCGGCACCGATGCTGCCCATCTGCCGCTCGCAAATCGACATCCGCTTTGACTGCAGCGACCAGACGCTGGCGCGCCACATGCGCGGATTCCATTGGATCACCGGTTACGGCGACTACCTGCGCGAGGTGGGGTATGCCGCGCGCAAGGTCGGGCTCGCCTGGGAGACGCTCGCGCAGGCTACGACGTAGGAGATTTCGGCCATGAGTGAAATGCATGTCAGTCGCCGTCGATTCCTGGCGGCCACGGCCGCCGGTCTCACGCTTCCCGCCGTGGTGCGGCCCCGGCCCGCTGCGGCCGAGGACGGGCAAGGCCTCCAGCCGCTGGGCGAGGCCCAGGGGATCTGTCCGGGCCGCGTCGTCTGGGTGCACGACCCGCGCGCGATCGACTGGCAGGGCCCCGACAACGGCCACTGGTGGGAACGTGAACACGTCCGGCAGGACCGCGTGGACGCCCTGGTGGCGCGCGCCGTGTGCGACGTGACCGGGACCAGCACGGTGGCCGAGGCCTGGGAGCAGCTGTTCCGCTACCAGAATCAGCGGCGGGGCAACGGCGAACGCGGTTACCGTGCGGGCGAGAAGATCACGATTAAGCCGAACTGGGTGGGGATGATCTATCGGGAAGGCTACGTGGATGAGCAGTCGTACACCTTCAAGGGGCGGCCCGACTACATGAACACGTCGCCGCACATGATTCTCGCCCTGCTGCGGCAACTGACCAGTCTCGGCGTGGCGCCGGCGGACATCACCGTCTGTGACACGCTGGCCTACCTGGTGCACGAGTACCACGGGCTGCTCCACGGCGAGTTTCCCGCGGTGCGCTACGAGGACTTTGGCGGTCGGTTCGGGCGGATCCTGGTCAGCAGTTCGCAGGTGCCGCTGTATTGGAGCTGCCGTCCGCCCGGCGCGGCGCAGGACTACCTGCCGACGTGCTTTGCGGACGCGGCCTACATCGTCAACTGCGCGAACTTCAAGGCGCACATGGGTTCCGGCGTGACGCTGTGCGCAAAAAACCACTACGGGTCTTTGATCCGCTGGCCGGTCCAGGAAGGGTACTACAACCTGCATCCGGCCTGTTTCTCCCAGGAGTCCGGCATCTACCGCCCGCTGGTCGATCTGATGGGGCACGCCCATCTCGGCCGCAAGACCGTGCTGCACTTGATTGACGGGTTGTTCTCCGGCCTGCATCCCCGGGACCCGGTGCCGCAGCGGATGCAGATGCCGCCGTTTTCCGGTCAGTGGCCGGCAAGCCTGTTCGCGTCGCAGGATCCGGTCGCCATTGATTCCGTGGCGATCGACTTCCTGCAGGCCGAATGGTCCGATTTCCCACGGCAGGGAGGGGTCGACGATTACCTGCACGAGGCCGCCCTGGCACACGATCCACCCTCGGGCACGGCCTACGATCCCGACCACGACACCGCCACGCAACCCCTGGCGAGCCTGGGCGTGCACGAACACTGGAACAACGCCCGCGACAAACAGTATTCGCGCAATCTCGGCGCGGGAGACGGCATCGAGCTGGTGGCCGTCACGTCCGGCTGACGGGCACGCTGACAGCTGGTCACCAGCGCTGGCGCGGCAGGATGAACGGACCCCTCCTATGCGACTTGAGCGATTCCCTGGCAACCCGATCCTCGGACCACATCCCGAACACCCCTGGGAGGATCTCGCAGTCTTCAACCCGGCGGCGTGGTATGACACCGAGCGTGAGGAAGTGCTGTTGCTCTATCGAGCCGCCGAATCGCACCCGGACTACCGCTGCTACTTCGGACTGGCCACGAGCCGTGACGGGCTGCACTTCCAGCGCGTCGGCGACCAACCTGTGCTGAGTCCGAGTGTCGAGGGGTTCGACGGCGCGACGATCCAGGATCCGCGGATCATCAAGATGGGTGACTGGTTTTACGTCACCTACGCGTGCCGTCACTATCCGTTCGGCCAGTTCTGGATTCCCGAAGTCCGGCAGCGATACGTCACGCCCGACTGTCCGCCGGAGTTTCCGCGGTATCTGCGCACCAATGCGACACTCACCGGACTGGCGATGACGCGCGATTTCCGCACGTGGATTCGCGCCGGCTGGCTCACCGATCCCCTGCTGGACGATCGGGACGCCATCTTGTTCCCGGAGCGCATCGCGGGGAAATACGTGCTGATCCACCGGCCGCTGGAATGGGTCGGTCCCGACTATGGCACGCAGGAAGCGTGTGCCTGGATCTCTTCCGCTGATGATCTGCTGGGACTCCCGCAGGCGCCGAGCCGGCTGCTGATCAAGAACAAATACCCGTGGGAAGTGTACAAACTGGGGGTGAACACGCCGCCGATCCGCACGCCGCACGGCTGGTTCACCCTTTACCACGCGGTCGGGCGCGATCGGCATTACCGGCTGGGGGCGCTGCTGCTGGATCTGGAGGATCCCGGCCGAGTACTGCATCGGACACCGGACTGGCTGATGGAGCCGGAAGCGGACTACGAACTCGACGGTTACTACCGCGGGGTCTGCTTTCCCTGCGGCACCGTGGTGCGCGACGGGACGCTCTTTGTCTATTACGGCGGCGGAGACAAGTACTGTGCCGTCGCCACGTGTTCGTTCGCTGCGCTGCTCGATCATTTGCGTGCCTGCCCGGCCTAGGATGGACGCCCGATGCATCCAGTGGACCTCGCGATCATTCTGCTCTATCTGCTGCTGATGGCGCTGGTCGGCTGGTGGGTGTCCAAGCTGGCGTCCCGCAACGTGGAGGCGTACTTTCTGGCCGGCAGAAGCCTGCCGTGGTGGCTGATCGGCGTTGCGCACGGGTCGAGCGGTATCGACATCACGGGCACGCTGTGGTTCGTGATGATGCTGTACATCTACGGCGTCAAGGCGACGTGGTTACTGTGGGTCTGGCCGCTGTTCAACGTCGTCTTCCGGATGATGTACCTGGGAACCTGGGTGCGGCGCTCGAACGTGTTGACGGGCGCCGAGTGGATGCGGACGCGGTTCGGCCACAGTCGCGGCGCGGAGCTGGCCTACATCAGCGTCGTGGTGTACGCGCTGGTCAGTTTGATCGGGTTCCTGAGTTACGCGTTTCGCGGCGTGTCGGAGTTTACGGCGCCGTTCTTTCCCTGGCCATACCCGGACGAGTACTACGGCACGGCCGTCCTGGCCGTGACCGGCCTGTACTGCGTGGTGGGCGGGATGTACAGCGTCGTGATGAACGACCTGATTCAGTTCGGCTTGCTGCTGGTGGCGGCCATCGTCGTAGCCGTGATCGCCATCGTGTCGGTCGAACCCGATCAGATCCTGGCCGCTGTGCCGGCGGGCTGGGATCGGCTCTTCTTCACCTGGCAGCTGGACTTGGACTGGTCGACGTTGATGCCGGCGTTGAACGAGCGCATTTACGCGCCGTACGATCCGGCGGGGCAGGGGGGGGACGGCTACTCGCTGTTCATGCTCTTCACCGGCATGCTGCTGCTCAAGGGAGTTCTGGTGAGCATGGCCGGGCCCACGCCGAACTACGCCATTCAGCACATTCTCTCCACGCGGAGCCCGCGCGAAGCGGCGCTGGAAAACCTGGCGATGGCCATCGTCTCGCTCAGCCCCCGCTTTCTCCTCATCGCCGGGATCACCGTGCTCGGCATCGTGTTCTACAGCCCACAACTCGCCGCCATGGGCGCGCAGGTCAACTTCGAAACCATCTTGCCCGCCGTGCTGCGCGACCACGTACCGATTGGGTGCAAGGGGATCCTGATCGCCGCACTGCTGGCGGCGTTCATGAGCACCTTTGTGTCGACCGTCAACTCGGGCGCGGCGTATGTTGTGAACGACATCTACAAGCGGTATCTCGATCCGCAGGCGCCGCCGAAACGCTACGTCGCGGTCAGCTGGATGACCTCCACGGCCGTCATTCTGCTGGGAATCGGGTTCGGCTTCCTCACTCAGAATGTCCACTCGATCACCGGCTGGATCGTCTCGGCACTCGTCCCCGCCTTCGTCGCGCCCAACGTGCTGAAATGGCACTGGTGGCGTTTCAACGGGTACGGGTTCCTGGCGGGCATGGTCGCGGGGACCGCGGCAGCGATCGGGAAGATCTTCGTCCCGCTCCACGACGTGCCCGCGTTCCTGCTGATCCTGGCCATCAGCTTCGCGGCCTCCGTGGCCGTCTGCCTGCTGACCCGGTCTGAGTCGGATGAGGTCCTGATGGGCTTCTACCGCACCGTGCGGCCGTGGGGCTGGTGGGGACCGATTTGCGCGAAGTGCCGGCGTGCGGACCCGGACCTTGAGCCGAATCGGGATTTCCCGCGCGACATGTTCAACATCGTGGTCGGTCTCGTCTGGCAAACCAGTCTGGTCACGTCGCCGATCTACCTGGTGCTGCAGCAGTGGCCAACGCTGTGGACCTCGCTGGCCGTGTGTGCCGTGACATCCGCAATCCTCAAATTCACCTGGTACGACCACCTCGGCCCCGGCGAGATGTACCTGACCCCCGACGGCCTGCCCCGCGAAAAGGGGCAGGACTCGGCCGCTCGCGCGCCGGCAGCGGCGAACGAAACGATCCCTGGGGCCAACCAGCCGCATGCGGACTGAGTGACCGAACGATGTCGGACCAGCTCTTCATCCTGCTCATCCCGTAAATCCTGTCAAACATGAATCTGCTCCAGGTTCCGATGAACTGCGTCGCACTTCCGACGAGATCATCCGGTCTTGTTGGGAGGTCGAGGGGGGTGAGGGGGTGAAACCAGGTGGAAACTGCCATTGGGACTGACCTTCCCATCAAGTACCATAGCGAGCGAAGTTTTCAGGAGCTCGCGCCACAGGCTGGGGATGACGGACCATGCTCAAGTCGTGCACGCTATTGCTGTTCATCGGGGTCGGAAGTGTCGCGCTGAACTGTTGCTGCATCAGCCTACAGCGAGCGATCGCGGAACGAGCCGAAGAACGACGGGCCGTAGAGGAGATCGCAAAAGCTGGTGGCGAAGTGATGCTGCTCTCGTATTCGCCGCTCGACTGGCTGTGGATGGCCCTGCTGGGGGATGATCCGTATATGAGGGTGGGATGGGTCGGCTTCGTGGAAGGGCGACTGACCGACGACCTGCTTAAGCGTTTGGCCGAACGGCATCTGAAGGTCTGCCAACAACTGCGGTCGGTATCGATCCAAGGGGCGAGTCGGCTCACAGGGCAGGGATTGAAGCACCTGAGCCGTGTGCCTCAGATCGAGGAGGTCTGCGTTTGCGATGTCCCGCTTGGAGACGCTGACTTACGGGAGTTGCAGAGTCTGACGCAGGTCCGCATGCTCACCTTGAAGAAGACCAAGGTGACACGTGCCGGCGCCCGGCAACTGCAGACATCGCTGCCGGGCTGTGTGCTCACAGTCGAGTGACGCAAAGGGGACAGGTACATTTGCCGACGACGGCGGGGGAAGGCGGGTAAGCTGCTGGGGGCGAACCGTCGGGGAGTTTCTTGCCGAGTTTCCTTGTGGAGATGAACCCAAGATCTTGGTCTGTTGAGCGAATTGCACGCTGTCTTGTTGCCCGCGTGCGGACACCTGGCCGCCGCCGGAAGCCGGCTCGTGGCAGCCAGACCATCACGTAGCGCAGCCTGGACCACCTCGACGGGACACATGGAAATGCCAGTCACCCGCACCACCGTTGTACGCGTCGCCACCACTGTTCTGTCCATCGGATTGCTCCCCGGATGTTGGTTCCCCTCGGTCCTCGGGCCGCTCCACGAGCAGACACGAGTTACCACCGCCGCACACGCTGCGCAGTCCGCAATCCGCGTCGAGACGGCGAACGGTGCGGTCACGGTCGCACAGGCAAACCGAGATGATGTCGAGGTGGTGGCGAGTCTGCGCGCGGCGTCCGAGGAACGACTTGCGGCGACCGAGGTGGTCGCGGAGCGGTTGGCCGATGGCACGCTTTCCGTCTACGTTCGCTGGCCGGGAGGTCACCGGAAGTCGCGGGAGAGTTGCAGCCTGGAAATCGCCGTTCCTGAAGCCGTGGGTGTGGCGCTTCACAGCGCAAATGGTTCCCTCACCATCGAGGGACTGGGAGGGAAGGCGGAGCTGACGACGAGCAACGGGCCGATTGAGGTGCGTCGACATGGCGGCTCGGTCACGGCGACCACTAGTAACGGTTCGATCTGCGCGGCCGACGTGGCGGGCACGCTGGAGGTCGAATCCAGTAACGGCAACATTACCATCTCCGGCGCCGCCGATCGCGTAAGCGCTCGCACTTCCAACGGGCGCATGGATCTCGCCTTGACAGACGAAGGAGTCGGGCCGATTCATGCGCGGACGTCCAACGGCGAGGTAGTGCTGCACCTTGGTTCGGCGTTCGCGGGCGAGCTGGTCGCGGAAACGACCAACGGTGCCATCCGGATCGACGACCTGCCAGGCGTGCAAGTCACCAAGCATGACAAGTCGTCGGCGGTGCTTCTGTTTGGCTCGGCGGTTCCGCAATCCACAATCAGAACGAGTAACGGTTCCGTTTCCATCCACGGCACCGGACGCGCGCTCGCGGAGGAACCGGTCATCTCCACGGAATGAACGTCGAAGACTGCTTTCACCCGCGCAACGACGTCGCGGGGTACGCCCCGGGGTGTTACCGAGTCCGCAGCAGGACGCGACAGCGGGTTGCCACGGTTCGCGTGGCCGCCCGCTTCGCGTGATCCGGCAGAGCCCGCGGGTCACCCCGTGCCCGCTTCGCTGTCCTGCCAGCCGACAGTTGACGCCAGGCGCCAACTGGATGGGGCCGACAGGCGAGAAAAGTGCATCTGGCGAGCAATTTGTTACGGCCAGCACTTGTCAGCGCGGGTCAGCAGCGCTATAGATACGGCATTCCCCCGGGTGACAAAACTCGGGGACCGTGCTGTGCTTCTCGATTTCTCGCCCGCCGCACCTTAGGAGACCAGGCTTTGGTTCACAGTTATCTTGCCCGCCCCTGCCTGCTGATTGTGGTCGCTGCTCTGCTGGTGGGACCGTCTGTGGTGTGCGGTCAAAACTCGGGGGGCGGGCAAGGAGCATCCGCTTCTCCGGCTCAGGCGGAGGCCGACACCGCCGCGGCGGAAGCAGCAACCGCGGCTGTGCAGGCGGTGTCTGAGGCTCTGGTCGCGGCCTACAACGCCGGCGATGTGGCCAAGCTGGCGGAGTGTTTCCTCCCCAAGGCGGAACTGGTCGATGACGCCGGCACCGTGTACCGCGGTCTTGACGAGATCGGCGCGATCTTTCAGAAGTTCCGCGAACAATTTCCGTCGGCCAAGATGGAATTGGCGGTCGAGTCGATTCGCCTGGCCGGCGAGGAATTGGCGGTTGAGGACGGTACACGCACAGTTACGACGGACGAGTCGGTAGCGGTCAACAAGTATACGATGGTGTACGTCAAACGGGATGGGAAGTGGCTGGTCGCCTCCGCGCGTGAAACGGCGGCCGACCCCGAACCGACTCCCCACGATCGGCTCTTGCCCCTCGCATGGCTCATCGGGCAGTGGGTGGACGAGAATGCCGAAGCTGCGATTGCCATCGACTGCCGCTGGGACGATAGCGAGAATTTCCTCCTCATCGACTTTGCGGCCACGGTCGAAGGCCAAGTGGTGATGAAGAGTAGTCAGCGGATAGGCTGGGACCCGCATGCCGAGCGCATCCGCTCCTGGGTATTCGACTCAGACGGTGGCTACGGCGAAGGTCGATGGGCCAACATCGACGGCGTGTGGGTGATGAAGTCGACGGCGACAATGCCGGACGGCGACTCGGGCTCCGCGACGATCTACATTGAGCCGGTTGATGGGGACAAGTTCGTCATGAAGGGTTTCGACCGGATCGCGGGTGACGTAGCCTTGCCGGACTTTGAGGCGATCATTGTGCGGAAGCCGCCCGAGCCGGGAAAATAGGCCCGCGAGGAGCGGAACCACGCATCTGCTCGTCCAACCGCGCCTCTTCATTATTACTTGTTCGCGAGAACTGTCTGTATGAACCGCTCTTTCCGCAAGTTGCTCGCCACCTGCACATCCCTGGTCTGCGCAGTGGCTTTGACCGTCGACGCTCCGCTGCATGCGAAAGGCGGCCCGAAGGGTGGTGGCCCGAAGATGGGTGGCGGCGGCGCGCGGCCGTCAATGGGACGGACCGGCGGGAGCCGCGGACCGGCGGTCTCCCGACCAAACATGTCGCGGCCAGGAGGAACTGCGCGTCCGGCCAGTCGACCGTCGATGTCGAGCATCAACAAGAAGCCGATGATGAAGCCGGGCTCAGTAAATCGCCCCTCGACGGGCGGCCTCGCGCGTCCCAGCGGGCCGAAGCCTCCCACGCGGCCAGGTGCGACACGGCCCGGTACTGGAAACATCGCCGGGACACGACCTGGAGGACGGCCGAGCACGCTGCCGGCGCAACGTCCTTCGTCACCTGGCGTTCGCCCTTCCACGCGACCGTCGCCAGGCATCGGGGGCGGCAATGTCGGCAGCATGGGGAACCGACCGGGCGGCGCGACGCGGCCCGGCTCACTGCCGTCAAGACCCGACTCCGGCGGATCGCTCGGCAGACTACCTCGCCCCGGCGGGTCGAATCGCCCGAGCCTTGGCAACATCGCCATGGATCGCCCCTCGTCGCGTCCGAGCACCTTGCCGGCACGACCCGAGTCGCGTCCAAACCTCGGTGAGCGTCCCGCAACTCGACCCGGTACGTTGCCCGCCCGTCCGGGCGATCGACCCGGTGTCGGAGACCGACCCGGGCGTCCCGGCGACCGACCCGTGACACTTCCGGCACGTCCGGGCGACCGACCCGGCGTGGGAGACCGACCCGGACGTCCCGGCGACCGACCGGTGACACTTCCGGCGCGCCCGGGCGATCGGCCCGGCGTGGGAGACCGACCCGGACGTCCCGGCGACCGACCCGTGACACTTCCGGCGCGCCCGGGCGATCGGCCCGGAATGGGGAATCGACCGGGGCGTCCTGATGACCGGCCGGTGACACTTCCAGGGCGTCCGGGGGATCGACCCGGCATCGGGAATCGACCGGGCTTTCCCGGCGAGCGCCCCGATTGGGGTGATCGACCGATTATCAACGGCGATCGTCCAGTGACTCTGCCCAGTCGTCCGGGTCGTCCTGGCATCGGCGGCAACCGACCCGGGATTGGCAGCGGCAACATCGGGAGCGGCAACATCAACATCGGCAGTGGCAACAACATCGTCAACAATTGGAACAACAACTGGAACAATTTCGGTCCGGGGCAAGGGGGCTGGGGGTATCGACCGGGCGGCGGGCACTGGGGCGACCACTGGTATGATCGCCACGTGCATCACCATCACCACAACTGGTACCACGGCGCCTGGTGTGATAACTGGGGCGGTGGGTGGTATACACCGCTGGTGTATGGAGCCACGGCCTGGGGTCTGGCCGCGACGCTGCCGGCCTGGGGATACAACTACAGCTACGCGTACACGTACTCGAACCCGTACTACGTGGCGGCCGCTTCGCCGGCGTACGACTATTCTCAGCCGATCGTGATCAACACGTACAACACACCGTCAGCGGATGCCAGCGCGGACGCGGCACCCCAGCAGACCGCCGCGGCGACGGCACAGGCCTCACCGACCGAGGAAGGTTATCGCTTGTTTGACGCAGCGCGCGAAGCGTTCACCGCTGGGGATTACGCCCGGGCGCTGCAACTGGACGAGCAGGCGATCGGCGCGATCCCGAACGACCCGGTGCTGCACGAGTTCGGCGCGCTCTGTCTCTTTGCACAGGGCGATTACAGTCGCTCTGCCGGTGTGCTCAATGCGGTGCTGGCCGTTTCGCCGGGTATGGACTGGACAACGCTCAGCAGCCTGTATCCGAGCACGGAGACGTACACGCAGCAACTGCGGAAGCTCGAAGCCTTTACCAATGACAAGCCAACCGATGCCGCGGCTCGGTTCGTGCTGGCCTACCATTATCTCGTGATTGGCCACACCGACGCCGCCGCGGGCGAGTTGAAGGCGGTGGTCGCGCAACAGCCGTCGGACAAGGTCGCCCAGCGAATGCTGGCTGCGATTGAGCCCCGTGACCAGAGTCCGCCCGAACCGGCGGCGTCGGCACCCGCCGAGGAAGCCGCGGTGGCCACCGCACCGGATGCGGACACCGGTACGGACCTGATCGGGAACTGGCGTGCCGAGCGCGAAGGGGATATGTTTGAGTTGCGGGTTGATGAGAATGCCCAGTTTGTGTGGAAAGCGACGCCCAAGGGCGGCCAGAGCGTGGAGATCAGCGGTCCGCTGGCGGCCACCAATGACACGCTCATCCTGGAAAGCAACGATCAGGGGACGATGGTGGCCAAGGTGCAATCGCTGGGTGCCGACGAATTTCAGTTCGTGATTTCCGGCGGCCCGCCGGACGACAAGGGACTGACGTTCAGACGAATCAAAGCCGAGAGTTGAACCGGCCTTGGCGTCGTGGTGGACCATTGCGTGACGGGACGAGCCGTGGTTGGTCCCTGCAACATCTGCGCTGTTGCCTGCGTGCTGATCGTCTGCAATGCCCCCGTTCGGGGTCAAGAGCCCGTGCAGCTCCGGGTGGATTTTGCTCAGCCCGACGGCACGTGGAACATGCCTGCCTTGGCCCTTGGGCAGGGGGGTCTGCAGAGCGACGCCATGCTCGAGCCGCATGTCAAGGAAGTGCGGCAGCTGCGGCCCCGGACGATCCGGCTCTTCCTGAGCGAATACTACCGCATCTATCCCGACCACGACACGTACGATTGGACGCGACTGGACCGCGAGCTGCGGGCGGTCCGCGCGGCGGGTGCGCGACCGACCCTGGCACTGGCCATGAAGCCTCCCGTGCTCTATCCGCACGTCGACCATTTTCTCGTCCATCCGACCAACTATGACGAGTGGGCACGACTTTGTGAGGCGCTGGCGCGGCACTGCCGCGAAGCCGGCTTCGAAGTCGCCGCCTGGGAGGTGTGCAACGAGCCGGATATCGGCGAGACGGGAGGAACCCCGCACTTCTTCCGCACGACGGACGACTACAACCGCTTCTATACCCATACCGTGGCCGGCCTCCTGCGCGGTGATCCTGACGCGCAGGTCGGCGGCCCCGCGGTCGCGTCGGCCGACAGCATGCTGGTCGAGGGACTGATCGAGCACTGTGCAACACAGCAAGTACCGCTGCACTTCCTGTCCTGGCACCTCTACTCCGACTCGCCCGCCGCTCACGCCGCCAATGTCGCCAAACAGCGCGCACGACTGGCCCGGTTTCCACAACTCTCCGGTGTCCGGTTGTTCGTCTCCGAATGGAACATGGACCTGATGCGTCCGAATCTCGCACCGGGATTCCAGCCTTGCTTTGTGCTCGACACGATGCGACGGTTCGCCGAGGCTGGATTGGAGATGGCCGCGTACTACCACATTCGCGACTGTTTCGTGGACCCGGCCGACTTCGACTGGATGTCGCCCGGCGGCTGCCGGTTCATGGCGCACTGGTGGAACACGATGCCGCAGTACAGCGCCTTGTTCGACCATCATGGGCGAGTGCGTCCCGCTTGGTACGCGTTTCGGATGCTCGGCCAACTGGACGGACCGCGTTACCACGTGGAAGGTGAACGCGATCATCTTCGGGCCATCGCCGGCGACGGCAACGGCTACAAACATCTGATCATTTGGCGGTTTGAGGGAGACGGACCGGACGAAGTGGAGGTCCGGCTGGACCTCGCAGGTGTCCTTGGGCGTTCGGGACGTGTCGTCCAGCTGGATGCCTCCGCCCCGGTCAACAACTTGCGTGTGCTGCACTTCGGCTCTGCCGAAGACCTGAATCGTGTAACGGTCAAGCTGGAGCCGTGGGGTATCCGCTGGATCGAGCTGGAATAGCGGGCGTCAGGAGGCACTACCGCATTGTCAAGGCTGAGAACCCAACCCGACGCGCAGGCGTTGGCAAGGCACTGCATCCCCCAGGCGATTATTCGCAAGTCGGCATGATTCAAGTCGGGCCGTGCTTGATCGCGTCAATGCGCCCGGTACAACACACGACGAAAGGCGTACCGCGGTTCGGCGGCCGTCGTTCGCCACAGGCTGGTGCCGAGTTCGCAGCCTCCGCGACGCCGCCTGGCCTCATCCTGCCCTTTGATCTGAGGAGCCACCCATGCGCAAGGAAACTCGATTTTCGCGACGTGACACGCTGCTGGGAATGGGGGCCGCTGGAGCCGCGCTCTGCGGGCTGTCTCAACACGCGTCGGCCGCGGCGGACCGAGGCGCCGTCCGTGCTCTCGGCGACAACACGGCCAGAGACGTTCAGGCTCGCATCGACGAGGTCGTGCAGTCGACCCGTTTCGTCGACACGCATGAACATCTGCTCGAGGAGGCCGCACGATTTGACCCGGCGGGCAATCCCTTTGTGAAGTGTGATGATTGGTCGGTGCTAGTCGGGGGTTACTTGTTCTCCGACTTCGTCTCGGCGGGACTGCCGCCGCAGCCTACTGGACCCAACGGACCAGACCGGTTGTTTACCACAGAGCTCTCGCCGCAGGACAAGTGGAGACAACTCGAGCCCTATTGGCCCGCGGTGCGGAACACCGGCTACGGGCTCGCATTGCGGGAGTCCGTCAAACGCCTGTACGACATCGACACAATCTCGGCCGAGACGATCCCGCAGATCCAGGAACGCTATGAAGCGACGCGCGTGCCTGGCTTCTATCAGCGCATCTTGTGCGACGTGTCGCAGATCGAGTCGTGTCAGGTCAATTCGTTTGTCAGTGCCTTCCTCGAGTCCAAACACCCCACCCTGCTTATGCAGGACATCAATGCCATTCCGTTTTTCGCCACCAATCCGTTCGGCGACTTCGCCCCAGGCTGGACGCGCGAAGGATGCCGAGCGGCGACGGGCATCACGGTCAGTTCGCTCTCGGACTGGCACAAGGTGATTGACTGGTGGTTTGCGAAGTATGGCCCCTATGCGGTGGCGGTCAAGTCGCAACTGGCTTACACGCGGGATATTGACCACGCGCGTGTGGCGGTCGACGTGGCCGAGCCAGCTTTTGGCAAGCTCCTCAGCGACGTGCCACTGACGGACGCCGAACGGAAGGCCGTGGAAGATCACCTGTTCTGGTATGTCGTCGCGAAGGCGGCCGAGCACAAGCTGCCGGTCAAGCTGCATACCGGTTACTATGCCGGCGAGAACAACATGCCGTTGGCCCGGTTGATCGACAATCCGGCTTCTGCCTGCGAGCTGTGTCGGGCAGCACCAGAGACTCCGTTCGTATTCATGCACATCTGCTACCCCTATTACGAAGAACTCCTCGCGGTGGCAAAACAGTACACGAACGCCTACGTGGACATGTGCTGGGCGTGGATTGTCAACCCGATCGCGGCAAAGGACTTCTTGAAGAAGTACCTGGTGACGGCGCCGGCGAACAAACTCCTGAGCTTTGGCGCCGATTACGTGTACGCGGAAAACGTGGTCGGACACGCCGTCATTGCGCGGCGCGGCATCACGCTGGCACTGGCCGAACTCGTGACGGAAGGCTGGATCGATCTGGACGAGGCACTGCACCTGGTCCCCCAGCTCATGCACGGCAATGCCCGCCGCCTCTTCCAATTAGAGGCGAAGACGCAGCGATTGGCCCGCGCGCCGTGGCTGTAGGCCGTTCCGTTCCGTTCCCAAACCGCCGGCGTCCGCGGGCACTCCGGCGCACAACACCGATCCCCTTCCTGGCGTCCCACGAATCCCGGCGACGTGCCGAGTGTTATACTGATAACGGGGCCGGGTGAATGAGAAGTACACGCAAGGGGGGTCTCCGTGTGGATGTTCCGGTTGATCGACGCCGATTCATCGTGCAGCTGACAGGGGCCGCCGTGGGGGCCGCCGCCTGCCGGGGTGGATCGGCCGCCGGGGGCGCGCAGAGTCCACGGGGTCGCTTGACGGGCCGGTTCCAGTTCGACGGACCTGCGCCCGAGCGGAAGAAGCTGACCGTGGACAAGGACGTGGACTGCTGCGGCAAGTTCGACATCCGTGACGAGTCGCTGATGGTGAGCGACTCCGGCGGGCTGGCCAATGTCTACGTCTATCTCCGGTCTCGCGATGCAGCCATTGACCCGGCGCTGGCAGCAGGCTGGCCGGAGCGGGTGACACTGGACAACCTGGACTGCATTTTCCAGCCGCACTGCCTGGCAATCTGGTTCGACAAGCAGGTGCTGGCCATCGTGAATTCGGATCCGGTGGCTCAGAACGTCGCGTTTGCGCCTCTGCAGGACACGGCCGCCAATATAGTCCTCCAGGTCGGCCAAGAAGCGAGCTGGACGTTCAAGCGCTCGCAGGCGGTACCGGTCGACGGCTTGCCGCCCGGCACGTGGGAGTTCCAGGCGTGGCACGAGCGGACCGGGTATCTGACCACACCACAATGGCCCAAGGGGCGATTCCGAGTGGAGGTCGGGTCCGATACATCGGACCTGGGTACGATCGTCCTGGCCCCCGCACTGTTCGACAAAAAGTGATCCGGTGCGCATGAGTCTTCGCAGTTTTCGTCGCGTGTGTGTGCTGGCCGTCCTCATCGGATGTGTCGGGGCGGTCGCGGTCGTGTTGATGCGCCGGTCACGTCCCGCTCCTCATCCGCCCGCCAAGCCGCCGGCAGCGGCACTGCGGATCGACGAGGACCCCTGGTTTCGCCTGGACCAGGCACGGAAACGCAGCCTGGAAGTCGCGGGCACCGAGCGTGCGGCGACAGTCGAGAAACTCTGCTCAACGTGCCACGTTCTTCCGGCAGCAGACTGCGAGCCCAAAGACCTGTGGCCGTCGAAGATCCAGGAAATGTACCATTACGCCACGACCGCACGGCCCATCCAGAAGGAGCTCATCCCCGACATCAGCTGGCC
>JALOQX010000271.1 GCA_025459265.1 Pirellulaceae bacterium
CGTCGACCGGCAAGTACGTGTCAGCCGCCAGCATCAGTTCGTGGTCCAGAATCGTGCCCTGTCCCGCACCGGCAAGGTTCCAGTACGCGTGGTTCGTCAAATTGATGGGCGTGGCCTTGTCCGTCGTGGCCGTGTACTCGATCCGCAGCTCGTTCTCGTTCGTCAACGTGTACACGACCGTCGCCGTTACCGTGCCCGGGTAGCCTTCCTCCCCGTCCGGACTGGTGTAGGTGAACCGCACGCCGACGCGGTCCTGCGTCTGGACCGGCTCCGCGTCCCACAGCGCGTGACTGAACCCCACGATGCCGCCATGCAGGTGATTCGGTCCGTTATTCTGCGCGAGTGAGTAGCTCGTGCCGTCGAGCGTGAACTTGCCCAGTGCGATCCGGTTGGCATATCTGCCCACGGTGGCGCCGAAGTAGGGATGCTTGCCCAAGTAACCGTCCAGCGTGGGAAAGCCCAGCGTGATATTCGCCAGCTGGCCGTGGCGATCGGGTGTGCGCAGTTCCACGACGATCGCACCGTAGTTCATGATCTTCATGACCAGGCCCTGGGCGTTGACACAGGTGTACAGATCCACCCTCTGGCCGCCGGCCGTCGTTCCGAAGGTTGACTTGCTGACTTGCATGGTTGCTGCGCTCCGGGAACAGGGAATCAGGTCCGCCGGCCGGGCCGGCGGACCGCCGTGGGCGGCGGGCCCGACGAGGGACGTGGCGAGCCAGCCCCATGCCAGCAGGAGTTGCACAGACCAGCCCAGGCGGTGGCAGCGGGCCGACAAGCAGGGTCTCATGAGCAGGTGTCTCCCAGGTGTTCCAGGCCCGGGGGCACGCGGTGACGTCGGCCATGGCCTGGTCCGGTGGCGTGATGCGGTAACCGGCACACGCGGTCCCCGCGTATTATGGACGGGGTGACGGAGCGCGTCCAGCGTCCGCGGTGGGCGTGTCGGCGGTCTGTGCTGTGCGCGGGAGAGAACCGGCGCCGGGTCGTGCAAGAAGTGCCCGGCGACGGTAACTATTGGTGCAGTCATGCGGAACGACACCTCTTCCCAGGCCGACGTGAGCAGGGCCCGTGGCGTTGTGATCGACTGGCAGGCCGCGCTGGCGAGCCATGACCGGTGGTTGCGCACCGTGGTGGCGACCCGGCTGCGCGAACCGGAGGCGGTGGACGAGGTGATGCAGGAGGTGGCGTTAGCGGCGGTGCGGCAGGCGGCGCCCCTGTCCGATCCCGGCAAGGTCGCGCCGTGGCTGTACCGGCTGGCAGTGCGGCAATCGCTGTTGTTTCGGCGCAAGTGCGGTCGTCAGCGGCGGCTGACCAACCGGTATGCGGAGCGTTTGCCGGCCGAGGACCAGTGGCCGACGGCGCCCAATCCACTGGACTGGCTCCTGCGCGCCGAACGCTGCCAGTTGGTGCGGGACGCGTTGGAGCGTCTGGCGCCGCGGGACGCGCAAATCCTGTTGCTCAAGTATGGCGAAGGTTGGAATTATCACCGAATTGCCGCCCACCTGGGTGTGAGCCACAGCGCGGTGGAGACACGTCTGCATCGCGCGCGACAGCGGCTCCGCATGGCGTTGGCGGTGGGGGAGTATCTCGAGGTCGGATGATGGGACCGTTGCGCGGCAGCGAACCGATCGACCAGCAGTGGCTGGATCGGCTGGCGGATGGCGACTTGAGCGAGGAGGAAGAGCGGGCCGTCATGGCGCGGCTGGCGGACACTCCGGACGGCTGGCAGCGCTGTGCCTGGACGTTCCTGGAGCATCGCTGCTGGCAGCGGGCGGCGAGTGCCCTGACGTGTGCAAGTCACAGGGTCCCGGCTGGGGATCGAGCCGTGCCGGCCGCACCTCCGCACCCCCGCTGGAAAGGGACGCACTTGCTGGCCCTGGCGGCCACGTTTCTGGTGGCGTTGGGAGTGGGCCTGTTCGTGCCGCGTACCCCGTTCCGAGCGGCGAATCAGGACGCGGCTGTCGCGCCGCCGGGGCCCGCCGCGCCGTCCCTTGCAGCGCATACGCCCGCCGATGTCGGGTCGCCGTGGTCTGCCCCCGCTGCGGCCGATGACTTGTACGTCGGCGATCTACGGCTGGTCAACGACTCGGGCAAGGAAATTGACGTGCCGGTCTACGACTGGGATCAGCGAGTCGCGCAGGAATTGCTGTATCACGCGCAGCCGCTGCCGACAGAACTCGTCAATCAACTCAAGCGTCACCAGGTGCGCAGTTCGCGGAGTTTTCTCCCGGTCCAGCTGCAGGACGGGCGGCACGTCGTCCTGCCCGTGCAAGAAGTCGACATCACGCCGGTGGGCGGCGTGGCGTACTGAAGTCTCTCTCCAGGCGACAAACAAGGAAAGGTAATGCACATGAACCGACGCTTCCTCACACCATGGCTGGTCCTGGTCTGCCTGACCAGCATGCCTCTGTTCTTGGCTTCGTCGCGCGCGGACGAACCTCAGACCGAAACACAGGCGCGCACTTCGTACACCGTCGTCACGACCACGGCCGAGCCGGGTTCGCCGGACAAAGCCCAGGTGAAAGTGGCGGTCGAGGTCGCCACGCCCGGCGAGTACTGGCTGGGTGTCGTCTGCACCCCTGTGGAAGATGCGGTCCTCAAGGGACACCTGGGGATCGAGCACGGGTTCCTGGTCCAGGAGATCGTCCCCGACTCACCGGCCGCCAAGGCCGGCCTGCAGCCTCAGGATATCCTCACGCGCGTCGGCGATCAGCCGCTGCAGGACCTGACGACACTGGTCGAAGCCACCGAGAAGGCCAAAGACCAGCCACTGACGCTGACACTCATCCGCAAGGGCCAGCAGCAGACGGTCGAGGTCACACCGGCCAAGCGGCCAGCCGAGGCCGCGGCGGTCACCGTGACGTCCGATAAGGAAACGACCCAGGAGTGGCAGGCGTTGCAGAAGGCGCTGCGCACCTACCAGTTCAAGCTCGGCGAAGTCCAGGAAGACGCGGCCAAGAGGAAGATGATCTTCGTTATGCCGGGCCTGGTACTGCCCGAGGAGGCGCAGGATTTTCCCCAGGATCTGCAGGTGACGATCACCAAGAAAGGCCAGGATCCGGTCAAGATCACGGTGCAGCGCGGCGATCAACAGTGGGAACTGGATGCCAACTCGCTCGACAAACTGCCCGAGGACATTCGACCGCACGTCAAGCAGATGTTCGGCCGCAGCGTGAGCGTAGGTATCGGCAAACAGTTCGATTGGACGGCGCACACTGCCGATCCGACGCTCGTCCAACCGCTCGATCCGGAAGCGATCAAGAAGTCGCTGCAGGCCATCCCCCGCATGCGGCTCGAGCTCCGCAACCTGGGCGATAAGCTTCCCGGGGAAGTGCGCAAGCGCATCGACGTCGAATTGAAGGAAGCGCGCGAGCACCTGGACAAGGCAGACGCCGAGTCGGCTCAGGCGCTGGATCAGATCCGAGCAGAACTCAAGGAACTGCGGGAGGCGGTCGAGAAGCTGCGTGCCGAGCGTGCCAAGGAGCAGCCCCCGGCGGCTGGCAATCCGCAGTAACCACCGCGGTGACAAACACCAGACGAGCGTAAAGTAGTCCTCACGCTCCGCGTGAGGATCGCCGCAAGTCGCCTCACGCTCCGCGTGAGGATCGCCGCGGTGTGTAAGCGATCGCCCAGACCGTCCTCACGCGGAGCGTGAGGACTACAAAGGCCGCCCGGTCACAGCAGGCTCTCGAGCAGCAGGCGCATCTTGCGCAGCTCACCCATGTGGTCGACGTCGGGCATCTCGCTCACATGCACGCTCAACGCGCGATTGTAGTGCACCTTCCGCAGCTGGCCGATCAGCCGCCCGTATTCAATTTCGCCCTGCCCGATGCGGACCTGCAGCGCATCCTTGGTCGAATCGCGCAGGTGGACGTGGTAGACGTACTTCATGAGCTTGCTGAAACCGCGCCGCGCGTGCGGGCCGCAGATGTAGTGGCTCGGGTCGAGGGTGAGTCCCAGGCCTTTGACGTTGTCACACAGCACCACGGCCGTGTCGGGATCCTCGGTGAGGCAGCCGAGTGTCGTCTGCATGCCGACGCGAGCTCCTTCGAGCGTGGCCAGATCGACCAGCCGTCGCAGCCGCTCGACTTCCTCGTTGAACGGCGTCCCCAACTCGGACGACGGCACGACCAGCGTCACGACCTTGGTCGCTTTGGCGAGCTTGCACACGGCACGAAAATGCCGGTAGTATTCCTCCCCGGTTGCCTGAATGCGGACGTGGTACGCGATGACATTCAGCCGGTGCGTATCGCGGCACAGCACCACCGCCTTGTCGAAGTTGGCCTCCACCTCGGACGGCCGCAGCTGCCCGCCGGCTTCGTCGATCGCGATCTCCACATTCGAATATTCCAGGTCCACGAACCGTTCGATCGCCTCGTGCAACGGCAGCTGGTGAAAACACTCCGTGGATGCGGCGACTAACACTTCCTCACACCTCCTGGGGACGCCATTCCTGATCCCATGTCGCGGGGCGATCATAGCTTAGCGAGCGAGGGTCCGGTGTGGCAACACCGGCGGCCGGCGGCGACCGCCCCCTGCCCACAGGCTCCCGTTCGCTATAATCAGGCAGGCAGCCGGCTGCCGTACGAGCCACCCAGGCACGGAACTTGATCCATGACCGATCCCAACGTGACGCCTCCGAACCCCTCGCCTCCTCCTCCTTCGGCCTCAGCGCAGGCCCCGGTCACGGCCCAGCTCGTCACGGGTCCGCCCGTCCACGGTCCGCCCGTTTACGGTCCGCCTGGCCTGTGGGAGCGTCCTGGACGTCCCCGACGCCGCTGGAGCACCTGGATCGGCTGGGTCGGATTCCTGACCTGCGGTTTCCTCCTGGCGAGCCAATGGTCGGCGCGGAGAGACTACTTTGATCTGAGCCAGGGCATTCGCGAGCGGTTCCATTCCGGTGCCGAGCACGGTCTGGACAAAGTCGCCGTGATCGCGGTGCGCGGCGTCATCCTGGACGGGGACGGATTCGTCAAACGCCAGATCGACCGCATCCGGAAGGATGACCGCGTGAAAGCGGTGGTCGTGC
Source organism: Pirellulaceae bacterium (assembly GCA_025459265.1). GTDB lineage: Bacteria > Planctomycetota > Planctomycetia > Pirellulales > Pirellulaceae > JAAYDI01. The sequence goes on from JALOQX010000271.1 coordinate 5,030, forward strand.
GTGTCGATTCGCCCGGCGGCACCGTGACCGGTTCCGACTACATCTACCACCACCTGACCAGACTCCGCGCGGAGCGGCAGATCCCGCTGGTTGTCAGCATGGGGAGCATGGCCGCCAGCGGCGGGTACTATGTGGCCATGGCCGTGGGCGACCAGAAGCGCTCGATATTTGCCGAGCCCACCACCACGACCGGGTCGATTGGCGTGATTGTGCCGCATTATGATCTGAGCGGGTTGCTCGCTCGGTTCGACGTCCGCGACGACTCGATTGCCAGTCATCCGCGCAAGCAACTGCTGAGCGTCACGCGCACGATGTCCGACGAGGACCGCGCGATCGTCCAGGACTATGTGGACCAGTCCTTCCAGCGTTTCAAGGAGATCGTGCGTACCGGTCGTCCGCAGCTGCGGCAGGCCGCCGCCGGGGACGCGCTGGTGGATGCGCAGAGCGATCGCGACCTGGCCACCGGGGAGATCTTCACCGCCCCGCGCGCGCAGCAGTACGGACTGATTGATGAAATCGGTTTCATCGAAGACGCCATCGACCGCGCGATCGAACTGGCGGGGCTCGACAAGGAGAACGTGCGCGTGGTCCAGTACCAGCGTCCGTTATCCCTGTTCGATCTGGCCGGCCTGGCGGAAGCGGACGTCGACCCCGTGCCGCTAGCTTCCCTGCTGGAAATGAGCGCGCCGCGGGCCTACTACCTGGCCACCTCGCTGCCGCCACTGCTGTCCAGCCGCCGCGCGGAACGCTAGGCTCTGTCACAGCTTGATTTTGGGATTGGGTGGCTGGGGACGAGCGTCAGCTCGCCCCCAGCCTTCGCAGCTGGCGGCTCACGTCGTGCGTCCCCAGCCACCCCGATTCTCAGCTGTAACGGAGCACTGGCGCCGAGACACGGGGCTCACAGCCGCGGCGGAGGGGGCTTCGGGCCATCCCAGGGCGGTGGCGGCGGCGGGCCGTCCGGCGGCGGATCCCCCGGACCACCCGGTGGCAGTTGCCACGCGCCGTCTCCGCCGCGGCGGAACCGCGGGAAACCGCGCGCCGGGTCCCCGCCGAATTGCCGCTGGCTGTAGAGCATCCGCAGCTCGCGGTACATCCGGTCGCGTGGGAGACTCTCCAGCCGGAACCGCTCGGCGTCCGACAGCGACTCCTGCGCGAACTGCTGCAGCTCCTCCACGCTCGGATTGGTCCGCAGCCGGCTGAGCGCGGCCGCGCCGGTCCAGCGCTGAATGACCCGCGACCGCTCCTCGTCGCCGGCCAGTGCCAGCACTTCCTGCGCCGGTTTGGACACCCGGGCCTGCAGCCGCGCTTCGTCCTCGCGCGACGGGCGCGGGAGCTCGGGGGAGGGATTGCGGAAATAGAGGAATCGGAGCAGATTCCGGTCCCGTTGGGGATCGTATTCCTGTTTGAGTCTGGCATACTGCTCGTCCGGCAGTGTGGCGAGGATCGCCTGCGCGTGTTCGTCCAGGAACTGGTCAAACCACTCGTGGATCGTCGTCAGATCCTGCGGACTCATCATGAACCCGCCGACCATCATGCGGAAACGCCGGGCGTCCTGCGTGCGCATCAGCGCGCGAATCCGCTCGATCCGCTGGTCCGCCGGCAGGCTCAAGACCTCCGCGCGTTCGGGCGGCGTCAAGCTGCGGAGCCAGTTGTAGTAGCGTTCGAGCACTTGCTCGAGCTGCTCGCGATCGGGATCGTTGGTCAGCTGTTGGTGCAGCTGGCGCAACCGGTCCTGCTCGGCAGTCGGCAGTTCCTGGAAGCGGCGGTAATCCTGCAGCAGGTGAAACTTCTCCGCGTCCGACAGGCTCTGCAAGTGCGCCTGGCGTTGCTCGAACGACTCGTCCGCCGTCTGACCGAGCGCCGTGGCGGGGACGCCGGCCAGCCAGGCCAGGCCCAGCCAGGCCGCGGCGCGGACGCGCAGTGCGACGCGCCGCGACGAGGGGCGGGGAGGCCCCGGCCAGGAAGTTTCACGGCACATCGCTCCGCTCCTCCTCGAACAGGCCCGTGGTCTGCAGTTGCCGCAGGAAAGTCACACTGTCGGCGACCTCGTAGCGATCGAGGTTCTCGATCACGGGGAGATCCCGCACCAGCTGGTCGTTGGGTCGCGCCAGATAGGCCGCGACCGCCAGGTAACCTGCCAGGGTCGACGCGACCAGTCCGACGCCGCCGGCAATCCACGCCCAGCGCCGGTGCTGCCGGCCGTGCGCCTGCAGTTGCTGCAGGTCGCGGTGCGCCGAGAGCGCCACGATTTCGACCGTGGTTTGGGTGAACGTATCGCTGACCTGTGCCCGCGGCAGCTCGTCCAGCATGTCCCACGCGCGCTGCAGCTGCCGCAGTTCGCGGCGGTATTCATCACTGGCTGCCAGACGTCGCTCCACATCCTGCGACGCCTCACGATCCAGCTCGCCGTCCAGGTAAGCCACCAGTTCTTCGGCGACCCGTTCCCGGGCGTCAGGAGATTCAGACTCAGTCATCGCCGTCGCCCATGATCAAAACCGTGTACCTGCCCATGGAACCTCTCCGCGCACGACCGGCGCGTGCCGCGTGACTCGCCTCTCCCGTTGGAACCGATCACGGAGTTTCCTCCTGTGGCTGTGCCGGAAGCGATCCCTCCGTCATGTAGGGCTCCAGTGCCGCGCGCAGATTGCAGCGCGCGCGGGACAGAAGCGACTTCACGGCCTGCGTGGACAAATCCATCGCCTGACCAATCTCGATATAACTCATCCCCTCGAACTTGGACAACAGCAGCGCCAGCTTC
>JALOQX010000272.1 GCA_025459265.1 Pirellulaceae bacterium
CTCCTGCCGAGCCGGGAGGGCGAGGCTCCTGCCGAGCCGGGAGGGCGAGGCTCCTGCCGAGCCGGGAGGGCGAGGCTCCTGCCGAGCCGCGGCGGCCGAGGACGCAGTTGAATGACGAGTAGCGAGCAAGGATCTCCGAGCGACGAGGGACTTGTCCCTCTTACCTCGTCACTCCTTGCGGGCTGCGCGTGATTGATTCCACCCGTGTCGGCGCGTACTTGCCGCGGGTTCCGCCATGCGTTCTGATAAGCAGCGGTCGCGGCCGGGCCTGCGCATCGGCCGCGTCGCGAGGACAACCTCCGTGCCCTGGACACACCTCTTCCGGAGACGCTCACCATGTTCACGCACCAGTCATCTCGGCGTGTGGTCCCGGTCCTCCTGCTGGCGTGGGGATACCTCAACGCTCCGGCAGCAGGCGGAGACCCCGTCTCTGCGACTCCCCAGGAAATGCAGACGACGCGGACATGGTGTTGTCAGCATCTGACTGGCGACCCGGACGGACCGCCTGCTCAACCGGCGTTCTCCTTCGTTTACGATGGCCGGGATTCGGCCGAGTGTCTGCCCACCTGGTCATACCAGCACGAGTCGCAGGAACTCGGCAAGGCCCGCACGCGGCACGTGCAGACCTGGACCGACCCGCGGACCCGGCTCACCGTGCGCTGTGACGCCGTGGAGTATCTCGATTTCCCGGTGGTGGAGTGGGTGGTGTATGTGCGTAACGCAGGCACCGACGATTCACCGATCGTCGCCCAGCTGCAGGCATTGGACAGCAGCTGGAGCCGCGCCGCGGAGGGCGAGTACGTGCTGCATCATGGCACGGGATCGCCGGCCGATGGCTCGGACTACGGTCCGCTCGAGACGCGACTCGGCCCGAACGACGTGCGGCGGATCAGCGCGGCCGGCGGGCGGCCGACCAATACCGACCTGAGCTATTTCAACCTGCAGGCAGGCGGGTCCGGGACGATCTTGGCGGTGGGTTGGCCCGGCCAGTGGGTGGCCGAGTTCACGCGGGACGGGGCTGAGGGGATCCGGGTGACGGCCGGGCAGGAGCTGACGCACTTCAAGTTAGCGCCGGGGGAAGAGGTCCGTTCGCCGCTTGTCGCGCTGTTGTTCTGGGAGGGCGATCGCCTGCGGTCTCAAAACCTGTGGCGACGCTGGATGATGGCGCACAGCATGCCGCGTCCTGGCGGGCAGCTGCCGCCCCCGCAGCTGCTGGGATGCAGTTCGCGCGCCTACGCCGAGATGATCGGGGCCAACGAGGCCAACCAGATCATGCATATCGATCGCTATCTGGAGGAACAGCTGCAGATCGACTACTGGTGGATGGACGCCGGTTGGTACGTGCAGCAGCAGGGCTGGCCGCAGGTGGGCACCTGGGAGGTGGACCCGCGGCGATTCCCGCGCGGCCTGCGTCCAATCAGTGATCATGCCCACGCGCACAACGTGAAGATCCTCGTGTGGTTCGAGCCGGAGCGGGTCGCGCCGGGCACGTGGCTGTATGATCAGCACCCCGAGTGGCTGCTGGGCGGCACGCCGGACCGCGATCATCCGCTGGCCGGCATGCGCAGCTGGTCGTCCAGCGAGCTGGGCACCGGCGAGCCCTGCATCAACGTCAACCCGACCGACCAGGTGCGACAGATGGCGAACATCCGCTGGGAGCCGGGCCGGTTGGCCGGTCATCCCGGTCCACGCGGCGAATATGCCGTCGTGCGGTGGACGGCACCGCAGGCGGGCCAGTACGAGCTGACGGCCAAGTTCCTGGCGATCGACACCCAAGCTACCACGGACGTGCACGTGCTGCACAACGGGAAAGAGCTCTTCGGCCAGCGGCTGCAGCTGGACGGCAGCCCCGGGACGGCGGAATACGCCCACGGCCTCGCCGCCGCCGCGGGCGACACGGTCGACTGCGTCGTCGGCTGGGGGAACGGGAGTTACGTGTGCGATTCGACCGGGCTGGAGATCCGAGTCACGTCCGCCAACGGCGTCACGCACGACGCGGCCCGCGAGTTCCGCGGGGATGCGAGCGCACCCGGCCCGTGGAGTTACGGCTTCCTACCACCAGGACCCACTCCGGACGCGCATGCGTTCCGCCCGCTGGATCGGCTCGGACGCCCAGGGGCCGACGGACCGCGGCTCCTGAATCTGGGCCACGACGCCGCACGCCAGTGGCTCACCGACCACGTGGATCGACTGCTCACCGAACAGGGCATCGATCTCTACCGTCAGGACTTCAACATCGATCCGCTGCCGTTTTGGCGGGGAAATGACGCGTCCGATCGACAAGGCATCACGGAAATCCGCCACGTGCAGGGCCTGTTGGCGTATTGGGACGAGCTGCGGCGGCGGCATCCGGGCATGCTGATCGACACCTGCGCCTCGGGAGGACGGCGCAACGACCTGGAGACCCTGCGCCGCGCCGTGCCGCTGTGGCGGAGCGACTACGCGTTTGAGCCGGTGGGGCACCAGTGCATGACCTACGGTGCCTCGCTCTGGATCCCGTACCATGGCACCGGCACGGTCGCCTGCTCCAACGCGCCGTACTACGGCAGCGGCGTCACGCCTGTCGAGCCGTACGCGTTCTGGAGCAACGTGGCGCCGAGTCTGGTGTGCGGCTTCGACATACGCATAGCCGAGCTTGACTACGATGCCCTGCGGAAACTCGTGGCTGGCTGGCGACAGATCAACCGTTTCTATGCGGCCGATTACTATCCGCTGACCCCTTACAGCCGCGCCAACAACGTTTGGATGGCCTGGCAGTTCCACGATCCCGAGGCACAGGCGGGCATGGTCCAGGCGTTTCGGCGTGGCGAATGTGACGAGGACTCGGCGCAACTGCCCCTGCAGGGGCTGCTCCCGGATACGCGGTATGTCTTCACCGAGCTTGAGTCGGGGACAACTCGGGTGCTCAACGGGCGTCAGGTGGGGCAGGCCGGTTTGCCCGTTACCCTCGCGCAGCGTCCGGCCGCGGCGGTATTCACCTATCAGGCACAGCCGTAGCCGGTCGGTTGCCACGCCAAGTCGCCTTGATCTTCCGGGCAGGTGTAGAGTACGTTTGTTCACATTGGTGTGGGGCCCGGGTGGTCGTGCCCGCGCGACCCTGCGCACGTATGCAGATCCACTCCTATCCTCCATCGCGCGAGCTGATCCATGACTACTTCCGAAGAACCGCTGATCGCCGTGTTTGTCGATTTCGAGAATCTCGCCATCGGCGTGCGCGACATGAAGGCCGGTCAGTTCCAGATCCAGCTTGTCTTGAAGCGGCTGCTGGAAAAAGGGCGGATCGTGTTCAAGCGGGCATACTGCGACTGGAGCCACTACGTGGACTCGATGCGCGAGTTCCACGCCCAGGGCATCGAATTGATCGATATCCCGCAGAGCCGCATGAGCGGCAAGAACAGCGCCGACATCCGCATGGTCGTGGACGCGCTGGACCTGTGCTATTCGAAGGCTCACATCGACGTGTTCGCGCTGCTCTCCGGCGACAGCGATTTCTCGCCGCTGGTGTCCAAGCTCAAGGAAAATAACAAACGCGTGCTGGGCTGCGGCGTCAAGAGTTCCACCTCCGATCTGCTGATCGGTAACTGCGACGAGTTCCTCTACTACGACGACCTGGTCCGCGCGGCCACCAAACGCAAGTCCGCGCCGCGCAAGGGCAAGAAGACCGAACAGGACAAGCAGCAGGAGGCCATCGATCGGGTGATGGAGGTCCTCAGCTCCGCGGAACAAGATTACGACCCGTTGTGGGGCTCGACGCTCAAGCAGGCCATTCGCCGCGTCCACCCCGGGTTTAACGAAGGCTACTACGGCTACGGCAGCTTCTCGGAACTGCTGGAGGACCTCAAGACCCGGGAACTGATCGAGCTGGAGCACGACGACAGCCGCGGCAACTACGTCGTGCGCCGCCGGAAGGACTAGCGCCCTTCCTGATACCGCGTGTTGTACTGCGGGTGCAGTGGGTCGCGGGCCGTTCCGCGCGCACCGGTCTGCGGCAGCGGTTCCACCGTCCCGCCGTGCTGCGTGTAGAGATCCATGTCTTTGCACCAGCCCACGGTCTCCAGGACCAACCGGCGCGTCCAGCCGGTCGGGCACGGCGACGGCACCGCAAACGCCACTTCGATCTCCTCGCCGGGACCGAAGATCGCCAACGCGTTGTCCGCGGATTCGACAAGCGGGCCGGCCGGACCAAACTCGGTGTAGTACCCCGCCGGATCGCGCACCGCCGCCAGTGGTGCACGCTGGTCATAGTCGAAGTGCGGCAGCTGCTGCGGCCCGACGATCCGCGGCGTGAAGCCGGATTCGCGCACGTCCGCCTGCACCAAGGCGAGCGCGTGGCGCACCACCTCCGGACAAGGCTCGGCACGCACCAGCATCAATCGATCCCAGTAGATCTCCTGGTTGGTTCGCAGCCGCAGGGCCGTGGCCTCCGCCGGCAGCTGAGCACGGTCCAACGGAACCGACATCTGCCGAGGCATGCCCCCCGGATAACCAAACTCGGTCAGCAGCGGTCGCCATTGGCCGGTGGCATCGCGCACCTCCAGCGTCGGTGCACTGTAGCGCTCGCCGGCCTGCCAGGCGGCAAACGACGTCTGCGAAAACGGGAATTCGACCCAACCGTCGGCGACCAGCACCAGGCGGTCTCCCAGCGTGACCAACGGGCGCTCAAACTCGAACACCAACTGATGTTCTTCGGCCAATTTACCCCAGAACCGGTAGTCGAGCGCGCCGACCGGCGCTGCCCGTTGATCCACCGCCCTCAACAACTCGGTCACATCTTCGCCGCGGTCGTTTGTGCCCCGCGCCGGCAACCAGGACTCTCGGAAGAAGACCGGGTCGCCGGTCGGGCTGGGTCCTGCCACCGACAACCGCTCATCGAGCGTCATCTGCCAGCCAGGCGGCAGGTCGTACGCCGTCAGACCGACGCGGTCGAGATAGGTCAATTCAGGCATGGGCTCGGTCAGCTTCAAGACGTAGCGGTTCTCGCGCTCCACGGGCTGACCCACGGGCAGCAGGAACCGCTCGGCGGGGTCCGCCGTAGCGTACACGCCGGGGCCGACGAGGTAGCCCAATCCACCCTTGGCCAACAGGTCGCTGACGAACGCGAATCGCTCGCCGTCCCACGCGAAGAGCAGCGGGCACGAGGAAGGCAAGTCGTCGCGTTCCTCAATCTCATGCAGACCGGCCTCTAATCCCAACTCCAATTGATCGATGCCGTCCGGCCACTGAATGCGCACGAAGTCCGCCCGCTCTGCCCCAGCCAACCCGGCCGCCACGGGCTGCAGACTCTGCCCAGGCCCCGAATGAGCGCTCAGCGGGTTGACCACGGTCGCCTGCGTGCCGACACAGATCTCGGCCCGCGCGCCCACGCCCGAGGCGTTTGTACGATAGCGCTTCTCGGCCGATGATTTGCCCGTCAGCGCTAACGCCACGAACGCGTGCCGCCGTTCGCCGGGTGACCAGATCAGGGGGCCCGCATCGCGCGGCAAGCCGATCACAGCCGGCCCCCGCGGCGGCTCGAGTACCGCCAGGGCCCACGCGGCAAGTGGGCCACCGTCCGCGACCGCGATTGGATTCTGTGCGCCCTCCTGAAGCGACAGGACCCGCCAGCTGTCTCCGCCGACGATCAGCTCCTGCTGGCCGTCCCCGTCGGTATCGCACAACACCAGTTGCGCTGCCGATGCCGCTGTCGCGGGCCCGGCATCGACGGCTTGCGAGGTCCAGTTCTCCCAGCCCTCAGGCCGCCAGCGCCGCAAGCCCTCCGGACCAGAGGTGAGAATATCTGTCTGACCGTCGACGTCGATGTCTCCTGCCACGGCAGCCAGCAGCGGCGTCTGGCAGAAATCATCGAGCCCCGACACACGCTGGTACGTCCAGTTCAGGTCGTTGCGGTACAGCTCGTGAGGCGGCTGCGCTCGCAGGACGATCAAGTCCAGGTCCAGATCCTGGTCGAGATCCACCGGTAGAACGGCCCGGAAAGGCCCTTCCGTCGAGCCGGTGGTCGCCCGCGCGGATATGTCGCTGAAGGTACCGTCACGGTTGTTGTTCAGCAGCACGTTCGCGCCCTGCTGCTGGACGACGAACAAGTCGAGGTCGCCGTCGTGGTCCGCGTCAAACGCGGCCGCGTCGGCGGTCGGGCCGTCCCCGGCCGCCGTACCGGTCGCGGCGGTCACATCTTCCCATCGACCCTCCTCTTTCTGCCACCACATCTGGTTGGCGCCGTCGCGACAGAAGTAGACGTCGTTGCGGTTGTCCTCGTTGAAATCCCCCCACACCACGGCCGACACGTGGGCAACGTTGGCAAGTGGATGGTCGGTGTCCGGGCGGAACGTGCCGTCCGGCTGGTGCCAGAGCACGACTCCGACCGGCCCCTGCTCGCTCCCTCGCACGCCGTTAAGAAACAGGTCGATGCGGCTGTCACCATCGATATCGCAGGCCGTGATCCCGGCCAGCTCGGCGGGGCGCAGCGCCTCGGTCCCAACCCCCAGCGGCGCGAAGGGCTGAAACAGGGAACCTTTGGCGGGCAGCGCCGTGGCCGCAGGCTTGCGGTACGTCTGCACCGTCGCCTTGCTCCCCATCTGCGAGTACTTGTAATCGAAGATGCGCGCGATAGGACACTTCGTCAGGACCAGGAACCGCTCCAGCGCCGCCGCGGACTTCTCCGCCTGACCGGACAGACGGTAGAGATCCCGCAGCCGGTAGTGGGCGGTCTTGAAGAGTGGATCGAGGGCCACGGTCTTTTCGTACCATTGCAGCGCCTCCTCGCGCGACACCGCCTCGTAGGCCCGGGCCAACAAGAAGGTGGTGTACGGATCGCGCGGATCCGCCTTGTAGGCGGCCTCGAGATACGGGCGAGCTTCTTCGTCGCGATTCCCGTGCAGGAGCACAAGTCCCAGGCAATACTGCGCGGCGGTGTTGTCCGGTTCACGCTCCAGCACCCTGCGCAGCACGCCCTCCGCCCGCGTCCCGTTCTGATCTTCGTTCAGGTGCGCGATGGCCAGGTTCACCTGCGCTGGCGCGAACCACGGCGCCTGCTCCGCCAGCGCGGCAAACGCGTCACTCGCCGCAGCATACTTGTACTGCCCGAGCAAGGCCGCACCACGATTCAGCTCGGCCACCTGCTCGGCCGTCAGCGTCTGGTCCGCGGCCCCAGCGCCGTCCGATCCCGCCGCTGTCTCCCGCGCAGACGTGCCCGCATCGGGGGACCGGTCTTTCTGACAACCGGTCAAGCCGCCAAAGACCACGAGCGACACGGCCACCAGCCCCAGGAGCCCCCATGACGCGCCCAAAACCCGCCTGTGCCGAATGCCCAGCATGATTGCCTCATGAAAATCATACAGAATCAAGGCCAGCGAGACCGAACTGGGGCCAGCCCCGCCATCAGTGTACACTGGTACTCCAATTGTAGCTGACCAACGGGCGCGGCACAGGTAACCAGCCGACGTACGCATCGCCGGCTCGCTGGACTGGCCAGCTCCAGGCGAGCATGTTCCCCGCCGACCCCGCGTCGGCGGCTCGTTGGACTGGTGAGCTACAAGGCACGCTTGGAATGTGGCAATGATCCCCGCCGACCCCGTGTCGGCGGCTCGTTGGACTGGTGAGCTACAAGCCCGGCCTTCGAAAAAAATCTCCTCCCCGCCGACCCCGTGTCGGCGGCTCGTTGGACTGGTGAGCTACAAGGCACGCTTGGAATGTGGCAATGTTCCCCGCCGACCCCGTGTCGGCGGCTCGTTGGACTGGTGAGCTACAAGCCCGGCCTTCGAAAAAAATCTCCTCCCCGCCGACCCCG
>JALOQX010000054.1 GCA_025459265.1 Pirellulaceae bacterium
CCGAAGATCCTCGGTCCCTCCCATCCCTTTGCCGACGACGATCTGTGGCGTTGACCCCAGGCGACACGAGGATGGTCCCCGATGCATCACCGCCCGCAGAATATCTATGACGAGCTGGCATGGCGCGGCCTGCTCCACCAGGTCACCGACGCCGCCCACCTGCAACCCTGGCTGGCCAGCGGTTCGCGAACCCTCTATGCCGGCTTCGATCCGACGGCCGACAGCCTGCACATCGGACACTTCCTGCCGCTCATGACGCTGCGCCGATTCCAGCGCGCGGGGCACGGCCCCATCGCCGTGGTCGGCGGCGCCACCGGCATGATCGGCGATCCCAGCGGCAAGTGCGAAGAACGAAGCCTGTTGTCGCGCGAAACGCTTCGCGCCAACGTCGCCGGCATGGAAACCCAGATGCGGCGGATCCTGGACTTTGAGTCGCGCGACGCGACCGCGCGCCTGGTCAACAACTACGACTGGATGGAGCAGTTCGGTTACCTCGACTTCCTGCGCGAGGTGGGCAAGCATGTCCCGGTCAACGTGATGCTGGCCAAGGACTCGGTCAACACACGCCTGGAACGCGGCGATGGCGGGCTGAGTTACACCGAGTTCAGCTACATGCTCCTGCAGGCGCACGATTTCGTCCATCTGTTCGACACCTATGGCTGTGAGCTGCAGATCGGTGGCAGCGATCAGTGGGGGAACATCACCGCCGGGATTGACCTGGCCCGGCGCCTCCGCGGCGTGCAGCTCTACGGGATCACCCTGCCGCTGTTGACCCGCGCGGACGGTACGAAAATGGGGAAGACCGAAGCGGGAGCCGTCTGGCTGTCGGCGGAGAAGACGAGTCCCTACGCGTTTTACCAGTACTGGATCAACCTGGCCGATGACGACGCCGGTACGTGCCTGCGCATGCTGACCGAACTGGACCGCGCAGAAATCGAAGCGCTCGACCAGACGCGCCGTGAGGAGCCGCACCTGCGTCAGAGCCAGCGCCGACTGGCCCAGACGCTGACGGAACTGGTCCATGGCGCCGAGGGATTGGCCAAGGCCGAGCAGGCCACGCAGGTGTTCTTCGGGGCCGAGATCACCCGGCTGACCGATCGCGAACTGCTGGAGATCTTCGCCGATGTTCCCAGCCGGGATGTGCCGCGCGCGCGGCTGCTCGACGGCGGCCTGAGCCTGATCGACGCGCTCGTGCTGGCCGGCCTGGCGCGGAGCAATGGGGAAGCGCGGCGCGTCATCGAGCAGGGCGGAGCCTACGTGAACAACCGCCGCCGTACCGCGTGGCAGGACACGCTCAGTGCGTCGGACCTGGCCGGCGAACGCGTGGCCGTGCTGCGTTCGGGCAAGAAACGCTACGCGTTGCTGCGTTTTGTCGACGAACCGGCATCGTAACGGGAAACACAGACGCGGCGTGCACCAGCGACTACGAACTTTGCTGAGACGACTCGCCCTGGCCGCGAGCGTGATGATCGCCCTGGTCACCGGGCTCTACCTGGCCGTGCACCATGTGCCCGGCTTCTACGTGCAGCGCACCGCAGCGCCGACCCGTCCCCCGCGTGGCGGTGGCGCCGAACTGGAACACCAGTTGCTCGAGCTGCACGACGATACGCACACAGCCAGCCGCTGGCAGGCCGTCTTCTCGGAAGAACAGCTCAACGACTGGCTGGCGGTCGAGCTGCCGGCCAAGTTCCCCGAACTCTTGCCGGAGGGGTTCGAGGAGCCCCGCGTGGCCCTCGAGCCCAACCAGGTGCGGCTGGCCTGCCGCTACACGGGCGGCCCCTGGGATACGGTGGTGCACCTGCGCCTGGAGGTCGGGTTGGCCGACGAGCCCAACACGCTGGCCGTGCGGCTGGAAAGCCTGCACGCCGGACTGATCCCGCTCCCGCGTCAGAAGATCGTCGACGGACTGGCGGAGAGCGCCGCGCGCGCCGACGTGAACCTGCGTTGGGCACAGTCGGGCGGGGACCCGGTCGCGTTGATCACCCTCGGGACCGCGCACCCGCAGGCTGCGGACGTCGACGTGTTGCTCGAGCAGGTGGAAATCGCGGCGGGCGAGGTGCGCGTCGCCGGTCGGTCCGTGCCCGCCCGCGTCGCGCCACCGGCAGACGGTGCGCGCTAGACGCGTCCGCCGACGGGCGAGAAGCGAACGGTCCAGCGCTGCGGCGCGTGGGGGTCCGCCTCGAGCAGCAACTCACCCTGCAGGACGCGGCCGGCGAGCCTCACCTGCCAGACCGCGGCCGACTGCGCGGCCAGATCAAAGGAGCCGGCGTCCCATTGCGTCACCGTGCCGCGATCTCCGCTCAGGGGGCCCTCGAAGTCGAGATACTGCGCGCGATGGGCGGCCAGTCGTGTTGCGGCGATGGTCAGTCCGGGGGCCGGGGGTGCGGTCAGCGCCCACGTGGCCAGGCCCTCCTCCTGCTCGAGCATCAGGTCCCAGTGCGTAGGCCGATCCGCCTGGGACGGCGTGTCGTGGCGCAGGATCACGAAACGTGGCATCGGGACACATCCGCAGCCGCGGCGCGTCACTGCGCCGTGACCGACGTGGACTCCTGGGCAATCACGCCTTGCGGCGTGAGGTCGCTCGTGACAGTGACGCGTATCGCATGCTCGCCCACCTGAATGCCGGTCGCCTCGACGTGGAACGACGGCAGACTCTCGCCCGCGCGGACCTCCCGTACCGGACTGACCTCGATCGTGCGGCCGTCGGCACTCACGTTACGCCGCGGTACGGGGCCGCTGAGTCGTTCGAATCGCAAACCCGTCGGCAATTCGATGCGCAACGCGACATTCCGGTCCGACACCGGCCGCTCGTTGCGGACCCGGATCTCATAGTCGGTCGCTTCACCCACGCGGATCGGATCGCCGACTTCGAAGATCTCGAGGCGCAGTTGCCCGGCCGCCGGCCCGCTGGAACCGGGAGGGCGCGCCCCGGCCGCTGCCCCGGCGCCAATGCGCACCGCCGCCTCCGCCGTTTCGGTGACCTGCTCGTCCGTCGTCACCGTCACGCGGGTCACCGCATTGTCCGCCTCCTGCTGACACGTGCACAGCACGTCACGGCGCACCATCGCGCCGGGTTCCAGCTGCGGCACGATCCACACCAGCTGTCCGGCCGCCAACGCGGCCGGATCCCAGCCCGGCGTCGATTCCTTCGGCTCGAGGGCTGCATCATACGTATCGGTGATGCGCACGTTCGTCAGCGGCACGTTGCCGGTATTGGTCACACGCGTGGAGAACTGCGCGGTCTGGCCCACGCGCGCCTCGGCCGGTCCACTCTTGACGACCTCCAGGCGTGGCTGCGGCGCCACCGCGGCGGCCGTCGCCGTCAGGCACACCTGCTGCTGCGCATATTGGCCACCTGGTGCGGACACCTCCAGGATGTGACAGATCGAACCCGCTTGGCGGACAAAGAACCCGACCGCGAACTGCTCCGTGCGCCCGGGCTCCAGCCGCCCCAGGAGTTTCTGGATCGGACTGGGAATGCCCTCGACGTGCTCCAGGCCGGCGTCAAAACGGTCGGTGACCGTGACATTATCGAGCGGCTGCGCGCCGACGTTCGTCACGTCGATGCGGAACTGGATCCGCTCGCCGACGGTGGCGGTGGCCGGTCCGCTGACATTCAGTTTCAACGCGGCCTGAGCCAGCTGCGTGTCCACGTACGCGTCGGCCTGCAGCCCGTCCGCGCTCGTGGCCTGAAAGGCGTAGCGCACGGCGCCGCCAGCCAGCGCACGCACGTTGATCTCAACCAGCTGCATGCTGCGGGCGGGAATGTCCCCCAGTCGCCACTGCGCGCGGTTCCCCACCAGCTGCGCCGGCGGGTTGCTGTTGAGATACTGCAGCGTGGGGGGCAACACGTCGCTGAGGGTGACATCGCGCGTGGGAATGTCGCCCGGGTTGTGCACCTCCACGCGATAGGTCAGCGTGGTATCCACTTCCGCCGCGGACGGACCCGTCGCCCGCAGCGAGAGTCCGGGAGCGCTCCAGGTGATGGAGGTGTACCCTTCGCCCAGTTTCGTGCGCGGCGCGTCACTACCGGGGTCCGGCGGCCGGATCACTTCGATCTTCACCTGCGTCACCCCCGCCAGCTTGCTGGTCGGTTGCAGCGTCACTTGGCCCAAACCGTTCTCATCCGTGCGGACCTCGACCGCAGTCTCGCCGCCTGGTCCGAACACCGCCGGCGTTCCGTCGACGACTTCATACCGCACGATCAGCCCGGCCACGGGGGCGCTGGTCGCCGTTCGCGTCAGGTGCGTCACCAGGGTGTGCGCCTGACCCGCCGGTACCGCGACCGGGTTGGGAAACGCCCATTGGCAGTCCACCCAATGCACGATGGCCGACTGACGCCGCTGCGGCCAGGTGGCTCCGTTGGTGGCCACTGCCGTCACGTAACTGGTTCCCTCGCTGGCCGACGTCACGCTGATCCAACATTGGCCTTTCATCTGAGTGATGTCGTCCGTCACGCTGGGGGTCCCGCGCGTGACGATCTCGCTGCGACACGAGGTGGACGTCACGGCGTAGTTGGCGCTGAGCTTTTTCGACCCCGACCAGAACCGACCGCGGTCGCTGTAGTCCACGATCTGGCCGACACTGTCCTGGGACAGATTCCATTCGATGTCCTGGTTGGTCACCAGATACCCGTCATCGCCGCAGAGCCCTCCGACGACGACTACCTCGCTGCCGACCGGGGCAATCAACCGTGTGGGATTCAGCAATAACCGGCCGGGAACCCCTCGCGCTTGCGCACGCGGCTGGATGGTTCTGGGCGGCCCGCAGCCGCGTGGCTTGACACCCGGCGGGGCGGGCGGTGGCGGCTCGGGACAGGGAGGGGGCGTCACGGGCTCTTGCCAGGCCGGGCGCGGGAATAATAAGCCGTCGGTCGTGCACCGCGTATCGTTCAACGCGGCACACTGCATGCTGCCGGTCGAAGAAAAAATCCGCTCCCCGGTCGGGTCGATCGCCGGGATCTGGAACTGCTGGCAGCCGGTCACCCAGAACAAGCTGGTGGCCAGACACCACTGCACGATCCGTGCCCGCTGGTCGCCCGCGTCCATAGTTGACCATCCGCTCTGCATGGTTCCAGATGTTCCCCCGCAAACGTAGCACGCATTTGGGAAACATGTGGCGTTTTTTCAACGCAGGGCGATAGGGAAAAACAACGAACCGGCGGGCTTTCCGCTGGTGGTAGCGATTATGCCGATTGCGAGCAGCTGGCACTGCTAGCGGGTCGAGAAGATCCCGGTGGCGTACCAGACACCGTTCGAACCACGCTTCATGTCGTACCCGAAATACGCGTGCCGACCGCGCACGGCGCTCCAGTGACCCGCCGACTGCCGCCAGCTTTGGACGCAGTCCAGCGCCGCCGCAATGAGTCCCATCCGCGGCCAGCTCTCCGCACACACTTCCTGGGCACTGTGGCCGCCCGGCAGGCGCGCCGAGATCCGATGAAACCGCGACTCCCAGTTGTGATGACCTTGCAGGTTAATCCGGGCCTGGTGCCGGGAATGGCTCTCCGACTCCTTGGCCAAGGTGGCCAGAAACACCCCGTCTGTACTCGACGGACCTTCCGGATGGATCCGCACCGCCAGAATCAGCGTCCGCTGCGTCAAAGAACCCGTGGGAAGCGTCAGCAGGCTCGTGAGGTGCTTGGTCGTGAGCGCCCCCGGCAGGCTCAATGGATAGACGCTCACCACGTGCCCGAAATGCTCGCTCTTGGGGTCCGTGCAATCGATCACCGCCAGTCCCGGCCGCCGCTCCAGCTCGGCGAACGACGCATGCTCGATCAGCTTCGTGTCCTTTCCCCCAATCCGCGCATCCGCCCCCAAAGGCACCCGAACCAGTACGTATTGCTCGATCAGCGGGAGCAGCTCCTTGTTGGTGGTCAACTTACGTGCCAGTTGGTCTTGGCTTTCGTCCTGCTTGTCGTCATAAAAGTACACTAAGAGCATGCGACCTGACTGCTTCGCCGCGCTCATGCCGCTGCCGTAGCTGTCGAGCCAGCGAGTTGTGGTCTCATCCGCACCGACACACCACTCGCACGCCGCCAATACAACCGATACTGCTAGCACTAACCTCGTTACCATGAGTTTCTCCCGCTTGCTTGAGCTCCGTTCCTGCCTGTGCCAGACCACCCAGCCTGCAGGCCGGTCACGGGTTCTGTCAAGACGGGGTATTCAAGGTGACTTTGAAACCTGCATAATGGTTGCCGGTTGCGCATCTTGGTCAGTTCCTGGGGGCTGGCTGGAGGTGATCGCAAGGATATAAGTCGCATGAGGGGGTATCTGTTAACCCACAAATGGGATGGTGGGAGGAAGAGCGAACATGTCAGCACGCACGCGATGGACATTGAGTTGTGTTGCCGGGGCATTCGGGCTGATCGGCGGCCTCCAGGTTGCAGCCGAATCACCCACTCAAGGGGAAGCAAAGGCGGCCACCACGCCGCTCTCCACACCTGCCCTGGTCGAGCTCGTGCGGAACGCCAAGGCGCAGTTCCAGCCGTTGCCGCGCGACCACGCGGCGCGGGCGAAGCGGACGTTGCAGCAGTCCGTCGAGCGGCTGGGGAAATCGTTCCGCAGCAGTTCCGCCGACAACGCGCAACGGTGGAGAGACTATCTCCAGTGGGATGTCCTGACGGCCGAACTGGCCAAGCCGGAGGGTCCCGACACGCGGCAGTTGGGGCAGATCGCGGCGCGGCTGTTTCAGAACTACGGCAGTCTGGAGCGGCCGGTGTTCACGCAGGTACGTGACGATCTGGTGGCGTATCTGGCGGCCCTGTCCGCCGCGGGGGATCCGCAGCTGGCCGAAACGTACCAGGCGCAACTGGACCAGCTGATGGACAAGCTTGTCCAGTACGAAGCCGGTCCGACCACGGACCTGCGTCAGCAACTGGGCCAGCTGATCGGTTGGCTGGAAAACAGTCGTCAGGCGCCTGGTGTTGTGGCGGCGGTGCGGGCGAGTCATGCGCGACCCAACCTGTTTGCGGAAGTCTCAGAACGTCTGGTATCGCGGGGGATGGGGGATGAGCTCACGCAGCAGTCCGATGTGCGGGACTGCATTCTCGGAACGTCGATCACCGGCACCGCCGTGCTGCGCGGCCGCACGCAGGTTCGGTTGGCGGAGCATCCGAACAAAGCGCACCTTCAAATCGTGCTGAGCGGAGTGGTGGATTCGGATAACGTCGGATTGAACCGCGGCGTGCAGATTTTCAGCCACGCGGTGACTCAGGTCAGTGCCACGAAGTCCGTTTTGCTCGATCCGCTCGGCTCGAGCTCGTTATCGGCCGCGGCGTGCTGCACCACCGAGACGGCGATCCACGACATCTGCGCCAAGTCGCGTTTCGTTGAGCGGATTGCGTGGAAGCGGGCGGCCAAGAGCAAAGGCGAGGCGGAACAGATTGGATCGCGGCATGCCGAGGAGCGCATCGCGCAGCAGATGGATGAGCGGGCGGGGGAGGTCCTGGCTGAGGCGCGCGAGTCATATCAGGAGAACTTCCGCCGGCCGTTGCTGCGTCGCGGAGAGTTTCCGCAGCTGATGCAGTTCAGCACTCGCAGCGGCTTCCTGCGCGTGGCGTGGCGCCAGGCGAGCACCGCGCAGCTGGCCGCGTCCTCCCCACCTCCCCCGATTGGCGGCACGCGGGATCTGGCCGTGCGGGCTCACGAATCGATGGTCAGCAACTTCTCCCGCGCCATGATCGGGGGCGTGACGCTGACCGATCGGAAACTGGTCGAAATCCTCGAACAGTACAAAGCCGAAGTCCCCGAGGCGCTCCGGATTTCGGACGACAAGGAACCCTGGTCCATCACGTTTGCCGCCAACGATCCGGTCAACGCCACGTTTGCCGACGACACCATCCGTTTCGCGATCCGTGGGCGGCGCTTCGGGTTGGGCGACCGCGTCGTGAACAACACGCTGGAAATGTCCGCGATCTACAAGCTCGAGAAAACGCCCGCCGGAGCGCGTCTGATCCGTCAAGGGGACGTGTCGGTGGACTACATCGACCTGCGCGGTCAGCTGCGTGTGGACCAGATCGCGGTGAGAACGGTGATGCGCGAGAAGTTCGAGGCGCTGTTCGTGCCCGAATTCAACACCGTCGGGCTCGAGTTGCCAGGCAGGTGGGGCAAAGTGGGAAAACTGCAGTTGGTTCATATGGCCGCCCAGCAGGGCTGGGTGGCACTGGCTTGGTGTCAGCAGGAGCCGCGGACCACCGACAGCCGGTTGGCGCAATCGAAATCCTAATCGCCGCCCCGCGCCGCAGCCTGAACCCACCAGGCTGGGGCCGGTACGTCCGAGGGCGGCGGGAACGACGTGAGGGCATGGAGATGGATCGCTGGGTGGACATCCAGTTCGATTGTTTGCCGCTGCGCAGCGTAGCCCGCTGGGATCCCCCCCTGGATGCATCGCCCCGGCTGCACGATTTCTACAGCCGTCTCAAGCAGGCCCATCTCCAACATGGAGCTCACAACACATACTATCTCCACAACGCCCATTGCATTTACCGGCTCACGAACGCCGCCGATGTGGGCATGTTGGAATTCGAGTTCGAGGGGGTCGTCATCACCGAGGCGGACGACCGCCTCACGGTGGGGAGTGATCTTCGCGTCGCATTAGTCCGCGAAACGTGTGACTGGCTCACAGAACCGGTTGTGGCATGGTTTCGCGAGTCCGTGCAGCATGCCGTCCGCGTGGAATTTGACCGGTACATTCAAGCCGGCGACCTGGAGCGCACCCGGCAGCGGATCGCCCAGCTCGAATCGCTGAGCGACCAGTCGGACGGCTTTCTTGGCATGTACCTCTGAGGTTGCCACGGGGAACTGGTAAACTTTGCCGGTTGCAGAGTTTTGTCAAAGTTTGCCGGTTGTGACGACGATAAGGACAGAGCCGATGCCGCGTGCGTCTCAGCAGGGTCTGCGCGAGGGTGCGCCTTGGTGACGTTCCGGTCGGGGGGGATGGCTATGCAGGTCTGCGTCTTGTCCGGCTTGCCGGCAGTACGGGGCCTGGATCTCACTTGACGGTATGCGTTTGCCCTGGCGAACCGGACCTTGTTGGGGAACATCAATCGATGAACCGGCCACTGCAACGCCTGGTTGCGTTGATGCTGATCATGCTGCTGACGGCAACCGGATGTGCTCCGACGCAGCCTTTTTATCTCCACGAAGACGGCGACCTGTCGCATTACGTGGCGACGGTCACGGAGTTGGAGAATCCGGACGTCGACCAGGTGGCGCTGGAGGAAGTCACGCAGGCGAATCCGCCGTTGACGCTCAGTGAGGCGGACTTCAACAACTTCCGGGACATCACGCTGGAAGAGTGCGTCACGATCGCGCTGCAGAACAGCAAGGTGATCCGCAACCTGGGGTCGCTGACGCAGTTTGCCATCGCCGACGGTCTGGTGGGGCGTACCGGGGCCTCGGCGACGGTGTACGACCCGGCGGTGTTCGAGAGCGATCCGCAATTCGGCGTGGAAGCGGCGCTGTCCGAGTTTGATGCGCAGTTCACCACCAACGTGTTCTGGGAGAAGACCGACCGGCCGCAGAACTTCGGCGGGTTTGTCGGGCAGACGATCTTCAGCAATTTTTTCCGGCGTGATCAAGGCACGTTCAACGCCGAGTTGTCGAAACGCACGGCCACGGGTACCACGTTTGCCGTGCGGAACGAGACGGTCTACGAGCAGAACAACAATCCCAGCCGGGGACTGCCCAGCGACTGGACGGCGATCATGAGTGTGTCGGCCACGCAACCTTTGTTGCGGGGCAACGGCGCGCAGGTGAATCGTGCGCCGCTGGTGCTCAGCCGGATCCGCACGGACATCGTGCTGGCGGACTTCGAGGCGGCGGTGCGCAACATGCTGCTGGACCTGGAAAACTCGTATTGGGACCTGCAATTCGCCTACCGTCTGCTGGAGACTGCCAAGATCGGCCGCGACAGTGCACTGGGCACCTGGCGGCGCGAGTATGAACTGACCAAGGGGGGCAAGGGGACGTCGCAGGCGGAAGCCCAGTCGCGCGAGCAGTACTTCTTCTTCCGATCGCAGGCGGAAACCTCGCTGCGCGATCTGTTCGTGGCGGAGAATCGGCTGCGGTGGCTGATGGGGATTGCCGCCACCGACACGGAACTGCTGCGGCCGATCGACCGGCCGTCGCTGGCCCGCATCGAATATGACTGGAATGCCTCGCACGCGGAGTCGCTGGTCCGCACGGCGGAATTGCGCCGCCAGCGATGGCAGGTCAAGCAGCGCGAGACCGAACTGATCGTGGCCCGCAACCAGCTGCTGCCGCAGCTGGACCTGGTGGCCCGCTACAGCTGGCTGGGCGTCGGCGACGAGCTGATCGTGGCGCCGCGCCGCGGACTGAATTTCATCAACGCGGATCCCGATGACGCCACCCAGCCGATCAACCCGGGGGTGAACGTGCCCGTCGGAGCGCCCACGCCGGGTTCGGTGGCGTGGGACGAACTGACCGAAGGTCGATTCCAGGAGTTCAGCGTTGGTCTGCAGTTCACGCCGCCCCGGATCGGAGCCCGCCGCGAGATGGCCGGCGTGCGCAATGCGGAGCTCTCCCTGGCGCGCGAAAAAGCCCGATTGGAGGACATGGAACTGAACGTGTCGCATCTGCTGACGACCGCCATCCAGAACCTGGATTTCAACTACCAGGTGGCCCAGACGCACTTCAACCGCTGGGTTGCCACCGAGCAAGAGGTGGATTCGCTCCTGGCGCTCGTGATGGGCGGTGCCAGCACGTCCGACAAGGGGAACCCGATCGACCTGCTGCTCAACAGTCAGCGTCGGCGGGCCAACGCCCAGGCCGATTTCTATCGTGCGGTGGCGGAGTACAACAAGTCCATCGCCAACGTGCATTTCCGCAAAGGGTCGCTGCTGGAGTACAACAACATCCAGCTGGCGGAAGGCCCCTGGCCGCAGAAGGCGTACTGGGACGCGCTGGGACGCGCCCGGGAACGGGACGCGAGCCTGTACCTGGACTACGGCGTCACGCGGCCCGGCGTGGCCAGTCGTGGACCGGTGGCACAGTTCTGGCACCCGACGGACGAGAGCCACGAGTCGCTGGCACCGGATGCCACGACAAGCCCCGAGCTGTTGCCGGAGACGTGGCCGGAGACCGACGAGCGGATGCTGGAGGAGTACGACGGTCCGGCCCTGGACGCGGCGTCGATCAATCCGAGCAGTCCGGCGCCGCTGGCGCCGGTTCCGCCGCGCGAGGACGTCGACGTGGTACCGCTGCCGCTACCGCAGGCAGCGACGCCGGCGCCGGCATCCCCAGCCCCTGACCGCCACGCGGTGACGCATGTGGGTCGCACCCGTTAGCGTGATGGCCCTTCCTTGCCGAGCATCTTCAACGCGTCGCCGGCCGCGGTTCGGACATCGTCGCTGTCATCTTCCGCCTGGGCCTGCTGCAGGGCAGGAATGGCGGACTTGGCCACGGCGCCCAATTCGCCGAGCGCGTAGGCACATTCCAGCCGGACGTGTTCCCGCTCGTCGGCAAGCCCCTTGGTCAGGTGCGGCACCACCTGCCGTTTGACGTCTTCATTCTGCGGCGCGACTTTCAGCGCCGCCCAGGCCGCGGCGATGCGCAGAAACGCGTCCTCGCTGGTCCAAGCCGCTTGCAGTTTCGGTAACGCCGCCGCCGCGGCGGGACCCATCTTGCCCAGCGCGTAACAGGCCGTATGCCGCACGTCGGCGTCCTCGTCCGCCAGGGCAACGACCACCGCCTCGAGCGACGGAGCAGCGGCCGGCCCGAGCGCGCCGAGTGCGAAGAGCGCTTCGCGACGCAGCTCAGGCGACGGGTCCTGAAGGGTCTTGGTCAACGCGTCCCGGGCGGGAGCCGCCGCCTCGCCCAGCCTGCTGAGCAGCTGCATGGCGTAATAGCGCAGCGGACCTTTCTCCTCCAGCGACTGGACACACATCGGGACCACGCGTGGGCCGAGCTGCGCCAGGGAGTCGACGATCTCCAGGAGCCGCTCCGGATCCTCAATGCCCAAGAGTGCCTGTTGGAACGCGGGTTTGGCCAGCTCCGGCGGGACGTCGCCATCGGCCAACGCTTGCACCGCCGCGCGGCGCACCTGCGCATCCGAAGACGTCGCCCCGGCTACCACGATCGAGACGGCTTTCTTCACCTCAGGCGACTTCTCCCCTTCGGTGATCCGCAAGTACGCCCAGGCGGCGGCCACACGCAGAAACGCATCGTCATGATCCATCATGGCGGACAGCGCCGGTCCAGCCGCCTTGTCGCCAATGGTTCCCAACGCATAGACCGCGGCATAGCGCACCGCCGGCAGCTCGTCCTGTTGCTTGGCCCGCTCGACGATCTGCGGCACCAGTACCTGCGCCGGCTTCCCGATGGCGGCCAGCGCCATGAGCGCCTCCGCACGGGTCTCGGATTCCTTCGAGCCGAGCAGTTTGCCCAGCGCGGGCACGGCCGGTGCCGCCTGGGGACCGAGCTCCGAGAGGGCCAGGCAGGCCCAGTAGGCGGCGTCCGGACTGTCCAGCGCCTTGATCAGTCCCGGCACCGCCGGTTCGCCGATTTCCACCAGCGTGTGGATCACCGCGGCCGCGTCCGCCGGACTGGCTGCTTCCAGGGTCTGGACGAACAGCGGCACGACGACTTCCGACGGCGCTCCGATGCTGTGCAGTGCGCCCCGGGCCTGCCGCCGCACCATCTCGTCCTTGTCCGCAAACGCGCGGACCAGGGGCTTTACGGCCGCCTGTGCCGCCGGGCCGAGCTTGCCCAGCGCGTAGGCCGCCGCCGCCCGCACCTGCGCGTCGTCCGCGGTGAGACGTTCTGCCAGTGCCGGCACCGCGTCTGCCGCCGCGGGGCCAACGCTCGCGAGGGCCAAGGCGGCCAGTCGCTGCTGCGCCGCATCGCCCGCCTGCAAGGCCTTCGTCAGCTGCGGGACAGCCACGTGCGCCTTGACGCCCAGCCGCGCCAGTTCCCGGCAGGCGTTGAGCCGCGTCTCCACATCAGACGCATCCAGCTGGCGGGCGAGCACAGCGGCATCCTCTTGAGCGTTGGCACGCATCGCCAGCCCCAGCACACACGTCCAGGCGACGAGCAAGTTCAGAGTACGCATCGGAATCCCTCGAGTTGAGCCATCAATGCAAAGTTGTGAAGTACTACGACACGTCCGGTCACCACCGTGGAAACCCGCGCTCCGCGGCCCGCTAACCGGCGCGCTGAGCAGCATGTTCCAGTTGTCGCAGAAACGCGTTGCTCTGCGAGAACACCTGCGGCGGCATGTCACTGATCTTGGCACGCAGCAGCTCCCGCATCTGCTGGGTCGTGTCACGCACCTGATTCATCTGCGGCAACGTGAGCCGGCCGGACGCGTTGGCGCGCTCGGCAAAGAGTCCCTCCAGCTCCGAGCGATACGTCGCGAACTCGTCCAGCATCAGCGCCTTGGGCCAGGCGATCTGCCCGCTGACCGGGTCGAGCTGATCGGCTGCCAGCTGGCGGGGCGTGGAATCCTTGGCCAACCGGAACAGTTGCTCCGACGTGGGGCGCGGACGCCTGGTCGCATCGCGATACTCGCGATTGTGGCGCCTCATCTCGAAGTAGGTCTTCGTCCCTTTGAGCCGATTGTCGATGTACTGCGAGCGCGCGGCTTCAATGTTGACTGCGGCGGCCGAGTTCATCAGATTCGCCTGGCCCGCGGCGTTGATGACACTGGCCATCCCCATCATGCCCGACTCCGCTGCCGTTGCGGCGCCGAACCCCATCATGGGCATGCCACCCCAGAATCCGCCTCCCATCGCGGGAGGTGCGATCGTCTGCGGCGCCGTCGAGTCCTGTGCCAGGCTCGCCGCGCTGAGTCCGAAGGCGACCGCGCCCGCCCAACACCCGATGAGCAGTGTTCTCGTCATAGCATTCTTCTCCTCGCAACCTCCCAAGACGCGTTGCCTGACCCTGCTGCTGTCGCGCAGCGTGCCACCCGCGAGGCCCGCTCGCTGCACTTGTCGCCGCGATATTCCTGCCAGCGTCCCCCCAAGGGTCCGCCAGTCATATATCTCTACGAGTCTAGTCCGCGGCCAAACGCAATTCCAGAGCCAGCGGCCGGGTTCTGGCCCCGGGAGTAACACCTGCCGGCCGGGGGCACCGGGTCCGAAGGACGAATGGCGCGGAGGGAACAATCCGGACGAGAGGCACACCCCGTCCGGGCTCCCCAGTTGTTGGCGGTCCCACCTGCAGCGCCGCGGTTCCGCTGGCGGAGGGACGAGTGGCCAGCAAGCCGGCACGGAACGAGTGGCCAGCACGGAACGACCAGGTCAGAGGGTGCCTCCCCTGGTCGCTCGTCCCTCCTTGCTCGTCGCTCGTCCCTCTCTTGTGTGCAGGGGGGCGGCTCGGCAGGAGCCTCGCCCTCCCGGCAGGAGCCTCGCCCTCCCGGCAGGAGCCTCGCCCTCCCGGCAGGAGCCTCGCCCTCTGCCCTCCGCCCTCTGCCCTCTGCCCTCTGCCCTCTGCCCTCCGCCCTCCGCCCTCTGCCCTCCGCCCTCTGTCCTCCGCCCTCCGCCCTCCGCCCTCCGCCTGGAGCCTACCACCTCGATGCGCTACAATGGTCGCTTCACTTCAGCTCCGGGGTGGTCGGTCGTCGGGGACGGGCATGTTGTTTTTGAGCTTGGATGGCGTGGACGGCGTCGGCAAGTCAACCCAGCTCGCGCTGCTTGTTGACTGGTTGCGCACGCGGCAGCTGGAAGTGGTGGTATGCCGCGACCCAGGCAGCACACGTCTGGGTGAAGCCCTGCGCCAGATTGTGCTCCAAGGGCACGACACTCCGATCCACCGGATTGCCGAGATGCTGGTCTATATGGCGGCACGGGCACAACTGGTCGAGGAAGTGATCCGGCCGGCGCTGGCGAAGGGCAAGACCGTAGTGTGCGACCGATTCCTGCTGGCCAACGTGGTCTACCAAGGGTATGCGGGCGGATTGGATGTCGAGCAGTTGTGGTCGATCGGGGAGGTGGCCACTGGCGGGTTGCATCCCGATTTGACCCTGGTGCTCGACCTGGATGTGCCGGCGGCGCAGCGACGGCTGGGCCGTGAACCGGACCGCATGGAAGCGCAGGGCAGCGGGTTTCTCGAGCGGGTGCGGGAGGGATTTCTCATCGAGTCGCGACTCAACCACGAGCGGATTGTGGTGGTGTCGGCGGCGGGGGACATCGAGTACGTGCAGCAGTCGATCCGAGCGGTTGTGGAAAGGCGACTGACGGGCCGGGCCGAGGTGGCGCCATGAGTATCCCGCGGGTCATCGGTCACGACGACGTGTGGGACACGTTTCGCCGGGCGCTCGAGCAGCGGCGCCTGGCCAGCACCTTCCTGTTTGTGGGGCCGGCGGGGATCGGCAAATGGTCGACCGCCTGGAATCTGGCGCAGGCGCTGCTGTGCGAGACGACACCGCGGGATGCATTGCGTGCCTGCCAGGCGTGTCCGAGCTGCACGCAGGTGGCGGCGCTCACGCACCCGGATCTGCTGGTGGTCCGCAAGCCGGACGACAAGAACTTCATTCCCGTCGAGTTGTTCATCGGCGAACGCGAGCGTCGCATGCGTGAAGGACTCTGCCACGACATTGCGCTCAAGCCGTTTCGCGGGGGCCGGAAAGTGGCGGTGATCGACGACGCCGACTATCTGAATCAGGAAGGGGCCAATTGCCTCCTGAAGACTCTGGAAGAACCCCCCGCGAATTCGCTGCTGATCCTGATCGGGACCAGCCAGCATCGCCAGCTGCCCACGATCCGTTCCCGCTGCCAGGTGATTCGCTTTGCGCCGCTGTCGGACGAGCAGGTCGACCGGCTGCTGGCCGACAGGCAGCTGGTCGAGGCGCCCGAGCGGCGCGCCGTGGTGGTGGCTCGCGCGGCGGGCAGCCTGCAACGCGCCATGGAGTTAGCAGACCCGGACGTGGCCGAGGGACGCCGCGTGGTCTTCGAGCACCTGAGCCAGCGGGATGTGGATGCGGTGACCCTGGGCAAATACATTCACGAGTTTGTTGAGGCGGCAGGGAAAGAGGCCCCGCCGCGCCGTGCCCGCCTGCGACTTGTCGTGCTGGACGTGGCGGACTTCTACCGGGCACTCTTGCGGCGTCTGAGCGGGACCCGCGAGTCGACGGATGCGGAGAGCGAACCCTATGTGGCCGCGGCCGTCGGCCATTGGGCCGGTCGCGCCGTCATCGCCGCCGATTGCCTGGAACGCTGTCTCGACGCCCTGGTCCAGATCGAAGCCAACGCGAACCTGCCCACGCTGGTGGGCTGCTGGATCGATGACCTGGCGCAGGTCACGCTGCACCACGCGTGACGGCTGATCCGCACGGCGGTATCGGGTCGCAATGACCAAGTGTCCAACCCATGGCCGCGGCCCAGCAGCCACGCGGCTGGAACGGCCCTTCGGGTTGCGGCCCCGCCGCTGTCACCGGTGCGTGTCCGCGGTGGCAGCCGGCGATACTGCGGCTGTCGGCGGGAGGGTGTGCTGAGCTGCTTGGGCCGACGCGGAAGTTAAGGTGGCCTGTCGCCCCGCAATTGTTGTGGCAAGGGTGGCGATTCGACGACTGGCCGCCTGGGGCTCGGACTGCGGGTCACTCGGGTGACGATGCGGAGCGTTGCGTCCCATGGTCCGGGCCCGGCGTGCAGGGCGAATTGCCCGGTTTACCGGACCGGCGCGAACGATTCGCGGTCTCGACAGGCGGGCGAACGGACCGCGAAATTGCCGGAAAAAACGCTTGACAAGCGGTTGGGGGGGTGAATAATCACGTGCTTTGTCAGCGGTGCGAGTCTTTGCCGTCGCCCCGACTGCTGTTCCCACCGAGCAACGCGGGCGATGTGGAGCGTGCTGATCAATATGCCCATCCTGGCTGAGTCCAACGTCCATTGTGGGTGGCTGCGAGCGTATCGTGTTGTCCCGTGTCGGACCTGGCACCCCTTGGCGGGAACCGTGCGTTGGACCGACTTGTGAATGTCGCGGAGGAAACGAACTCATGCAGAAAGTGAACAACGTATTCGAGGCCATTCTCAAATATGGTCACGACGAGGACTTCGCCCCGGCGGCGGGGTCCCGTGAATTCCGTCCGACCGATGCGCCGGCCGGCTCGCAGGCCAAGATTGATGTCCTGCGCCGCCGCGTTGAGTTGGGGTTGCCGCTTTGGCATCAGCGAGACCGACACGACTACAGCGGCTTGACCGGCGCAGTGCGTCCGCGGGACTGAGCCGCCGCAGGCCTTGTGAGGCAGGTGATGCGAGCCCGGAATCTTGCCGGGCTCGTGTTGTTGCCAGGCTTACGATCAACTGCCGGAGTTGGTCATCTTCGCGAGTTCCGCCTCGCGTTCCGCCAATTCCGCCTCCAGCGCCGCGAGTTTCGCCTGGGCGGCGTCCACGGCGGCTTGCGGTGCAGCGAGAGACTCGGCGCTCGCCTCCGGTGTGCGGGCCGTTGCCAGCGCGCTTTGGGCCGTCTCCAGGTCACTGCGAGCCTGTTGGATGGCGGCCTGATGCTGGGCGATCTGCAGCGTCAGCGGGGGTGGATTGGGGGCGAGCGTGGCGATCTGTTCCGCCGTATCGCTCTTCCACATGCGGACGTCACCTGACCAGTCGCCGGCCACCACGCGCTGTCCATCGCTGGCCAGCGCCACCTTGAGCGCCGGCTCCGGAAATTCCGGGAAGGTCTGGAGCGGCTTGAGTTCGGCGTCCCACAACTTGGCGACGCGATCGCGACCGGCCGTGGCCAGCCGGCCATCCCAGGCGAAGGCCAGGGACTGCACGCCGCCGCCGTGGGCCGAGATGCGACCCACCTCCCGACCTTCGTTCATCTCCCAGAGTCGCACGCTGCCGTCCAGCGAGCTGCTGGCCAGCACATTGCCATCGGAACGCCAGGCCAGATCCGTCACGGCATCGGTGTGCCCGCGCAAGTCGAGATACTCGCGGGCCGTATCGGCTTCCCAGACGAACAGGCCGTTCGAGCGATCGGCGGTCGCCAGCAGCACGCCGTCGGGGCTGTAGGCGACGGAGTAAATCCAGTCGGTGTGCTTGCGGATTTCGTGGACCAGATCGCCGGACTCCGTGGCATACACGCGGACGATGCGCTGCGGTCCCCCCAAGGCGATCCGCGTGAGATCCGGACTGATATCGGCGGCCAGCACGACATCCAGCTCGTCGCCCACCGTCGCCAGCCGCTGGCCCGTCTTGACGTCATAGAGTGCGGCGATGCCCAGGCGCGCACCATGTCCGCCGGCAACCAGCAGCAGGGCGCCGTCACGGCTGAACCGCAGCACGTGCGGGATTCCCTCGGGAAACGGCAGGATCCCGAGCAGACGCGCCGTGTCCGCGTGGTACAAAACGACCTGCTGCTGCCCGGCTACCGCCACCAGGGGCGCCCAGGGGCTGCCCGCCAGGGCCGACACGGCCGCCGCCCGCGCCGTGAGGACCATCGGCTCGTGTCGCAGCTGTTCGGGCATGGCTACCGGTCCCTCCGGTCGGCCGCCGCCCGCCGTCGGTGCCGCCAGCTGCACCGACTTCTTCTTGGCCTTGGCCGACGCGCCGGCGTTCTGCAGCAAGCCCCCCTCAATCCATTGCCGAATGAGCGCCAGCTGATCCTCGGGAAGCTGGGGTTGAGCCGGAGGCATATAGGGCTCCTCCTCGTGCGTGATCAGCGCCCAGAGTCGCGAACTCTCGAGATCCTCCGCCACGACGACTTCCCCGCTGCTGCCGCCTTCGATGGCGCGCGCGTAGTTGTCCAGCGCCAGGCCGCCCTTGGCGTCGTTCTGGTTGTGGCAGGTGAAACAGTGCTGCCGCAGAATCGGCCGCACCTGATCGTCGTACGTGATCTTGGGTGCGGTTTCGGCAGGCGTCTCGTCACCGCACACGCAGTTGGCACACCATCCCAACCATAGGGCACCGGTCCAGAACAGGGTTGGTCGCATGATCATCACCACCAGGGGCTGGCGTTCAGTGATTGAACACGAACTCGCGGGAATTGAGCAGGGCCCAGAAGACGTCCTGCAGGCCGATGTCCGGCGACTCCGCCTGCTGGACGATCTCCAGCAGCGGCTGCAGTTCCGCGGGCGTGGGTCGACGGGTCAGCGTCCGCACATACAACGCGGTGATCACCTCGTCCGGCGTGCGTCCCGCGGCGAGCAGCTTCGACACTACGCCTCCTTCGGCGATCTTGCCGTGGATCGTGGCGCCGTTGAGCATGTGGAGGGCCTGGGAGAGGCTGGGATCCGTGCTCACCTCCGCCACGCAGACGGTGTCGCGCGGCGCCCGCCCGAACGTCGTGAGGAAGTAATTCGACGTCTTGCCGTCGGCGATATGGACGGCCCGCGCGCCGAGCGGCAAGCCGCGGAACTTCTCCTTCGTCTCCGTCACTTGGCCAATACAATCCAGCAGCAGTTCGGCGCGAATCCGTCGCGGATTGGCGTGGGCGTAATTGCGTTCGTCCAGCAGGTTCGAGTCGTTCCGCTGCGTGCTCCGCTGGTAGGTCTGTGAGTTGCAGATGTCGCGTACCAGCTGCTTGAAGTCGAACTGGTACTCCCGCAGCCGGTTACCCAACTCGACAAACAACTCCGGGTTGCTCGGCGGATTGCTGACCCGAATATCGTCGACCGGTTCCACAATCCCCACGCCGAAGAAGTGCTCCCAGACGCGATTCGCGACGCTCGTGGCAAAGAACGGGTTGTCGGCGGATGTGAGCCACTGCGCCATCGCCGCACGGCGGTCCTGGCCGGCGGTGTCCGGAGCGGCCCCGCCCAGGAACTTGGGCGGCATCGGCTGTCCGGTGACCGGATGGTTGACTTCGCCGCCGCCCTGATTGAAGACAATCGTTTCGCGGTAATCCTCCCCTTGCTTGCGGCCGATCTGCGAGAAGAAGGCGGCAAAACTGTAGTAGTCGTTCATGGTCCAGCGGTCGAACGGGTGGTTGTGGCACTGGGCGCACTGCGTGCGAATGCCCATGAACACCTGCGCCACGTTCTCGGCTGTCTTGAGCGTGTCCCGCTCGATCTGATAGAAGTTGGTCGCCGGCTCGCTGAATGTGCCGCCGGTGGCACTGAGCAACTCGCGCACCATCTGATCGAGCGGTACGCCGGTGGCGATCTGGTTGGTCAGCCAGTTGCTGTACAGGAACATCGATTTGTAGCTGACCTCCAGGCTGGACTTGACCATCAGCAGCTCGGCCCACTTCATGGCCCAGATCTCGGCGAAGTCCTTGCGCTCCAGGAGCGTGTCGATCCAGTGGGCCCGCTTGCCGGGATCCGGATCGGCCAGGAACTGTTCGTATTCCTCTTGCGTCGGAAGCAGACCCGTGATGTCCAACGTGACGCGGCGCAGGAATTCCTCATCGGTGCACAGCTCGCTGGGCAGGATCCGCAGGCGATGCAGCTTCGCGGCGACCAGCTGGTCGATGTAGTTCCCGGTGATGGCGGGTGCGGTGTACTGAAGGTCGCGCGGAATGACAATCACCTGGCTGCCCACCGTCGACGTGTCGTAGCGCGCCGTGATGAACGCCTCGCCCCGTGCGCCGGCCGTGACCAGGCCGTCCCGCGTGATTTCGGCGGAATTGCGGTTGTTCGAGTCGAACACGACCAGGCTGGTCACGTCGCGGTCCGTGCCGTCGCTGTACCGCGCGCGGGCGAGGAACTGCTGCTGAGCCTGTTCCCCTTCCAGCACGATCTGGGGCGGATACACCTCCACCGACACCACGCGCGGTGGCGGGGACGCATCCCAGGGCGCCCCGGCTTCGAGCCACGCCAGGAGCGTCCGGCAGTAGGGGCCGTCGGCTTCCATCAACTGGCCGCCTGTGTGGGGCACACTCCCGATCGCCTTCTCGATCAGCAGGCTCTGGGCCGGCGCCGCCAGGTTGACGCGGCGGGGACCGAGTTCGCGGGTGAGCCGGTAATAGTCCCCCTGCGGGTCGTAGCCGAAGAGGGAGAGACGAAACCCGTCCTTGCCGCGCGCCGCGCCATGACAGGCGCCCGTGTTGCAGCCGGCCCGCATAAACACCGGCATCACATCGGTCTGGAAGCTGATCGGGTGTGTCACCGCCGCGTCCCGGACGGTCACCGGCACCTCGACCTGCTGGCCGTCGTAGGCCACGTTCAGCACGGTCGCACCGTCAGACAGGGGCCGCACGGCGGCGGCCTCCACGGCCGCCAGCTGGGGATCGCGCAGGGTGACGGTGGCCTGGGCGGTGACGTCGAGCGTGACGCCGTCCGCGCGCGTGGCCACCACAATGAACCGCTGCCGATCGACGCTGCCGGTCAGCTGCACCTCGGGCGGATACACGGCGAGACTCGCCAGCGGGCTCTGTGCCCGCGCCGGCATGCCGAGGGCCGAGCAGGCGCACCAGACGATGGCCCAGCTGCAGGTTTGCATCCACGTGTTCACGTCAGGCTCCTTACTGTTTCAGGACCTGCGGGGGAGTCGTCAACTGCCTCGCACCCCGCGCGTGGTCCGCCTACGACCCGGCGCTCGCCGGCGCCCCGCCTCCCTGTTGTTGCTTCTTCTGGCGCAACAATTCCAGCCGCGATGGAGGTTTTGGCGGTGCCTCCGTCGCCGCCGGTTCCGGCGGCGGCTCCGGGACCGGAGCTGCGGCGGCCTGCGGCAACGGCTCGTCAATCCGCAACTCGCCACCCCCGAACGTGTGCGCCACCGGTTCGCCCTCCAAGGTCACCACCGCACTACAGACCAGGGTTTGATACTTGCCCGCTCGCGCGTCGGCGGCCAGTTGCACCTTGAACACCAGGTCGGTCTGATCCGCGGTAAACGACAGCGGTTGCGGGTCGGTGGTGGTGCCGGCGGGCAACCCCAGCAACTGCACAGTGGCCGCTCCCGGAAAGTCGCGGTGCTTCTCGATCCGCACCACGACGTCCGCGGTCTGGCCCTGCTCGGCCGCCGCCTTCTCAAACGCCAGCGTGAAGAACGGCTCGGCGATCTCCAGCGGGGCCAGCTGCGATGACACCTCGATGTCACCGCTCGGCCCGCGGGCGCGGCCCAGAACCGCCACGGGCCACTGACCCACGCCGGGGCTGCTGTTGGCCGTCAGCGGAATCGTGACCTCCGGCTGGTCGCCGGGGATGGTCGCTGCCGCGGAGCCAATGCCTGGCGGGTGGTAGAGCAGCTGCAGGGCGATCGGCTCCTGAAAACCCTCCTGCCGCCGCGCGCGGACCTTGAGCTGCATCGAGCCGTCACGCACGATCGGGACGCGGGGCGGCACCACCTCGATCTCAAAGGGCGCTTCCTGGGTCACGGCCACGGCCAGCCGCCGCGCGTCGTGCCCCCAGACGTCCACGTTGTTCTGGCCACGCACGAGCATGGTGCGTTGGCGCAACCGGCCCGTCACCGCCACGTTGGGATCGGTACAGCGGCCGACCAGGTCCACCAGCGACCCGCCCACCGGCGCGTCGGCCGCCGCGGTCACCAGCACCGGGATCGTGCTCAGATTCGGGTCCATCGCCGTGTTGTGCAGCGCCATCCCGGCGGGCAGGTCGAGCATCGAGAGCTCAAGCGGACCGCCGAAATTCACCCGCTCGGCACTGACGAGCATGGCCATCCGGTTCCCGCGCGGCACGCTGAGCGTCATCGGCACATACTGCACGCGCTCGGGCAGCGACAGGTTCAGCGCGGCGACCACGGGCGTCAGTTCCACGCGATACACAAACTCGGGCCCACCACTCATCAGCTGATCGTGAATCACCACCAGATACTCGCCCTCTTCGGGGGCCGTGAACCGAAAAGCGCTGTCGGGGCCGCCGCTGTCGTCGTTGCCAATCACCCCCGCACCATCCGCCCGGATGATGCTCAGGACGCTGTCGAGCGGCGACCGCAGGGGATCGCGGGCAAAGACGCGCACGTCGTACGTCTCTCCCTGCCGGGCGGAAAAGCGATAGTAGTCCACGTCCCGGGGCTCCTGAATGATGCCGTGCAGGGCGCCCGGGGCCGCCGCGCGAGTGGCCGTATCCCCTGCGTTATTGGGTTCGACCTCGACCACCGCCGCCAATTCGTTCACCCGCACGCGCAGGGGCGACGGGGCGATCCCCTGCGCGTCCTCCGCGAAGAGTTCGGCGACCGGTCCCGTGTCGGTGGGGAGTATCACCTGGGAAGTCCAGGCATCGAGCGGATCGCCGAGCCACTGGACCTGGAGCGACTCGCCCGGGGTGCCTCCCGGCGGGAAGACGGCCCGCGGCCGCGGAAACGCGCCGACATGGAGCCGATACTTGCACAGGTCGCTGCCGCCGTAAGCACTCTCGCGCACCTCAACGATGTACGTGCCGTCGGCCGGGGCCTGGATGGCGCACAGACTGTCCTGCCGCAGCAGCGGCGCATCATCACAGGTGGCCAACTCAAACCGCTCCGCATTGAGGATGGCCAGATACGGGTCGAAGAAGGTGAAGTCCCCCGGGGGCGCGCCGAGTCGCACACCCTCCAGTTCCACGGTAATCCGCTCGCCCTTGCGTGCTGACACGGCGAAATAGTCCACGTCCTCGTTCTGAACCACGCCGCTGATCGTGCAGCCCAGCGGCACCGCCTGCGGGTGCGCAAACTCGCTGTTCGGTTCCTGCTCCGCCACCTCCGGCAGCGCGCCGATGCTCACCAGCTGCAAGTTGCTGATTCCCGTCGCTGAGCGCAGCCGGAACGCTCGCAGACCGGGCGTGCTGTCGGCGGCCACCGACACACTCACCTCGGCGTGTTGATCGTCCACGGCGCGCACGCCGGTCACGGTCACGCCCGGTTCGTAGAAGAGAAGCGCTTCGGCATCACTGAGCCGCGCGCCGTACACGTGCAGCACGGCCTCGGTGCCGCGCTGCACACCGGAGGGCTGCAGCGACGTCACGACCGGTTCGGCCCCCGCACTCTCCGCCGCCACCAGCCCACTGACCAGGATCGCCGCCGTGGCGGCCCAGCGCCGCAGTCGCCAGAGACGCAGCATGGTGGAGTACCTCCGCAGAGTTGCCGTCGGGGTGCCGATTACGCGAGCAGTGGCTGCAGAACCTTGCCGCCGTCAACAATCTCGATCGGCCGATCGCCCGGCGCCATCAGCTCCTTGTCGGCGACGATGCCGAGCAGGTAATACATTGTGGTCGCCAGATCGCCCGGCGACACCGGATCGGTCTCCGGCTCCGAGGCGGTGGCGTTGGACGAACCGTAAATCGTCCCGCCTTTGACCCCGCCGCCGGCCAGCAGGACGCTGAAGACTTTCGGCCAGTGGTCGCGGCCGGCGGTCTGGTTGATCTTGGGCGTGCGGCCGAACTCGCTGGACACCATCACCAGCGTCTTGTCCAGCAGACCCTGGCGATCGAGGTCACGCAGCAGCGCGGCCAGCGCCTGGTCCAGTGCGGGCATCTGGTTCCGCATGCCGGCGGTGATCTGCTCGTGCATGTCCCAGCCGCCGTAGGTCAGCGTCACCATACGCACGCCCGCTGCCACGAGCCGCCGCGCCATGATCATCCGCTGCCCGGCTTCGTTGCGACCGTACTCGTCGCGCAGCTGCGGAGCCTCCTGTTCCAGATCGAACGCTTCCCGCGCCGCCTGCGAACTGACCAGACTGTAGGCCCGCTCGTAAAAGGTGCTCATCGCCTGCACGACATCCGACTTGTCCCGCGCTGCAAAGTGGCTGTTGACCGCCTCCAGCGCCGTGCGGCGGCGCGTAAAACGCTCGTCGCCCACACCATCGGCGAGATTCAGGTCGCGGACCTGAAAACCGCCCGCCGCCGGATCGGCGCCCAGGCTGAACGGGCCGAACGAGGAACTCAGGTAACCACTGCCGGCGAATTCGTTGGGTTGATTCGGGATGCATACATACGGCGGCAGATTGTTGCGCGGCCCGTACTCGTGGCTCACCACACTGCCTAACGAGGGATAGATCAACGCGGGACTCGGCTTGTACCCCGTGAACATGTTGTGCGTGCCACGTTCGTGCGCCGCCTCGCCGTGGGTCATCGAGCGGATGATCGCGAATTTGTCCGCCAGCTGCGCCAGTTGCGGCAGCGTTTCGCTGATCACCTCGCCGGTGTTCGTCCGAATGCTGCCCAACTCCCCGCGGTACTCCAGGGGCGAATAGGGCTTCGGATCAAACGTCTCCTGGTGCGCGATCCCGCCCGGCAGAAAGATGTGGATCACACTCTCGGCCTTGGCCTCCAGGAAGTCGTAGTGCTTCTGGTCCGCCGC
>JALOQX010000055.1 GCA_025459265.1 Pirellulaceae bacterium
TTCGACTGCCGTTCGACTATCGCGGGTCGGGGTGGGGTTTAGCCTGGATGGCCGTCGTGTTCGTGGGCGCGTATGCCGTGGGCGCGGCGTGCGTCGGCGGCTTGCCCACCCCTTGGGGCTGGTTGGCCGCCACGGCAAGCGAGTCCGCGGCCGTCCTGCTGGCGCTGCTCGGCATGTGGTGGTTACCCGTATTTGACGAGGAAGAGCGGGCGGCGATCCGGCGGTGGTGCAGCCGCGTCCGCGGGCGAGCAGGCGGTGCCGAAGACACGGGTCATAACCGTTCTGACGGGCAGTGAGAGATGCCTCTCGGCCCCCCTCCTCGATTTGACACGCACGGGGCTCAACCTAGGTTTTGGCTGTGGTTGCGTCAAGTCGCCACCTGCGGCGGCGACTTGACGCAAGATGTTCGACGATCGCAGCGCTCAGTTCATTACCCGAGGACATGCTGTGCACAGCCGTTGGCGCAATCTGGCAACGTCCCCGCGGGGGAGTGCGATTCCCGAGTACGCCTTGTTGGTGGGCATTCTCGTAGCTAGTGTGGGGCTGGCGTGTTTGACCGCCGTTTCGAGTGTGGACCGGACATTCTCGGTCGCAGCGCAGTTCAGTGGCGCGGCCGGGGAGGAAGCGCCATCGGCGACCACGAACGTGGGCAACAACACCGCTCGCGGCCGGGCGGAACTCCTCAATCCGATCGTGTTGCAGCAACAGCGGATTGCGACCGTCTTGGCGGCCGGGCTGGGGATTGTCGTGTTCGGCATCACCCTCGCCAGCGGGGTCGGTGTCCTGCGGCTGATCCGGACACGCCCACCGCGGCCAGACAGCCCGCAAGGCGGGATTCCGACCACCGCGCCGGCTCCGCAGCCGAGCATGCATGAGCAGCTGATGGAGAAGCGCCAACAGATTCGTCACATTCTATCGCACGACCTGGAGCATGCTGCCGGATTCGATACGCAGGTCCAGCACCTGATGTCGAAGCGGCTGTCGGTGGTTCACCCTGACATGGCGGTTGCCGACGCCGTGGCCACCATGGAAGACAAGCGCATTCGGCATTTGCTGGTCTGCGGTGAGGACGGCACACTCCAGGGCATCCTCAGCGATCGCGACATCAAACAGCGGTCGGGCACGCTGGTGCGGGACATCATGACCGGCGCTCCCGTGACCGTACCGCCCGATACGTCGATGGGCCCGGCGATTACGCTCATGTTGCAGCGGAGCATTTCCTGCCTCCCGGTCGTTCGCGAGGGCGCCGTGCTTGGCGTGCTGACGACGACCGATATCCTGCTGTCATGCCAGTGCCTGATGCAGGTGCTCGAGCGCGTCGCGGCCGGCCTCTACGGTCGCCCTGAAGGTGACACGCTTCTGCGCGAGCCGTGGTAACGTGGCCGCGCGTCCGCCCGGCCGCTCCGCTGCGCAATCGGGTATTTGCACAAGCTGCTCGTCCGCAGATAATGGTCATGTCGATGGCGGACTGTACGCCCGCGGATCGTGAAGGGAGGGTGCGGTGACGGCACACCACGCTGCGGAAAGTGGCGACACAGGCGGATCACCACGCGCGGAGCTTCCGCTGGTGGGCATCGTGATGGGAAGCAAATCGGACTGGTCGACGCTGCGCCACGCGTCCGAGTTGCTGACGGCGTTTCAGGTGCCGCACGAGTGTCGAATCGTGTCCGCGCATCGCACGCCGGACTTGATGAGTGAGTATGCGCGCAGTGCCGAATCGCGCGGATTGCGGGTGATCATTGCCGGAGCGGGCGGTGCGGCGCATCTGCCGGGCATGGTGGCTGCCCATACGCTGCTGCCCGTGCTGGGTGTGCCCGTGCAGAGCGCTGCGCTCCACGGCCTGGACTCGCTGCTGTCGATTGTGCAGATGCCGGGCGGTGTGCCCGTCGGGACGCTGGCGATCGGGGATGCCGGCGCCAAGAACGCCGCCTTGCTGGCCGTCCGGATGCTTGCCCACGGCGATGCCGCGCTGCGCGAGCG
The DNA here is from genome assembly GCA_025459265.1 of Pirellulaceae bacterium. GTDB lineage: Bacteria > Planctomycetota > Planctomycetia > Pirellulales > Pirellulaceae > JAAYDI01. Next base: position 1,981 of record JALOQX010000055.1, read on the forward strand.
ATTGCGGGGTTTCCACGAGCGGCAGACGCAGACCGTGCTGCAGGATGAGCTGGTATGAGCGATGTTGTGATGCCGGGATCGGTCATCGGTGTGCTGGGGAGCGGTCAGCTGGGGCGGATGTTTGCGATCGCTGCGCGCCAGATGGGATACCGCGTGCACGTGTTGTCGCCCGATGACGACACGCCGACGGGCCAGGTGGCCGACGTGGAGATCCAGACCGACTATGAAGACATGGAAGCCGTGGCACGCTTTGCCCGGGCTGTGAGCGTGATCACGTTCGAGTTCGAAAACGTACCGGTGACGACGGCGGAAGTTGCCGCACGCCATGCCCGGGTGCGTCCCGCCGGTCAGGTCCTGCATACGACCCAGAACCGGCGGCGCGAGAAGAGTTTTCTGCAGAGCGCCGGTCTGCCCGTCACACCGTTTGCGCCGGTCGGCTCCGTGGCCGAGTTGGAGGAAGCCATGGACGTTTTAGGCCTGCCGGCCGTCCTGAAGACCGCCGCGTGGGGCTACGACGGCAAAGGGCAGGTGCGCGTGGACGTGCGCGATCAGGCACCGCACGCCTGGTCGTCCCTTGGGGGCGGCGAGGCGGTCTTGGAGCGGTGGATCGACTTTGCGGCTGAGATCTCGGTCGTCGCCGTGCGCGGTGTGCGGGGCGAGATCGCCTGCTACGAGCCGGTTCACAACACGCACCGTCACCACATCCTGGACGTGTCCGTCACGCCCGCCGGGGTGGCACCGCGTGTCGCGGCGGCCGCCCAGGAAATCGCGCGCGAGGTCATGAACCGGCTGGAAGTTGTGGGGGTACTGTGCGTTGAGTTTTTTCTCACCGCCGATGGCGAGTTGCTGATTAATGAACTGGCCCCGCGTCCTCACAACTCGGGCCACCTGACGATCGACGCGCACGTGACCAGCCAGTTCGAACAGCAGGTGCGGGCCATCTGCGGGCTGCCGCTGGGGTCGACGGCACAACTGCAGCCCGCGGCGATGGCGAATCTGCTGGGGGACCTGTGGGCCCACGAGGCACCGGCCTGGGATGCCGCGTGCGCCGTGCCCAACGTCAAACTGCATCTCTACGGCAAACGCGAACCGCGGCCAGGCCGCAAGATGGGACACCTCACGGCGCTGGCCGATGCCGCGCACACCGCCCGCGAGCTGGTCTGTGAGGCCCGTCGTCGACTGCACCGCACCCCCGGATCATCCTGAATTGGCACGGTCCGGCCAGGCGTCGTCACCCGCACGAGCGGCGACGGATCCGCCGACGCGTTCCCAGGACCGCGCGAGTTGATTGACATCGGCGCTGGCCGGTGCTGTAATGCCGGCAGAGGGGACAGCGTTCAAGCAGGATCTACGTGACATGCGCTATCGGCAGGCGTTCTGGGTCAGCGCTCTCTGGAGTGTCGCGCTGTTGGTCTGCCAGCCGCTGGAGGGCGGGTGAGGCGTCCGCAGTTGTGCCCCTGGGGTGGGTACATCCGCGTCCTATAACGTCGGCAGAACCGGCTACTATCAGGCTGCGCTGGCCTCGGCGGATCGGTTGGCGGCGGCCCGCGCGGCAGTCATCGCTCGTCAGCAGTACCTGATGCGAGAATTCCTCGACGGTGCCGCGCGGCTTGAAGCCGCAGAACGCGCCATGGCGAACGGCGACGTGCAGGTCGCCAGCCGCATCTTCATGACCGTGGCCCGGGCGCGCCCCGTGACTGCCGCAAACCAGCAGGCACGGCAGCGCCTGGACGAACTGGCGGACGAAGGACGGCGGAAGCTCGAGCAGGTCGGGACACGCCTGACCCAGGCCGCCCAGGGGCTGGGCACGGATCAGCGGCTGGGGATCAACGCGCCGCTGCCCGCGACCTGGCAACAGGCCGTGACGGCCGCGTTCGCCGAGTATGAGCAGGTGTGCGAACAGTACGACGGCGTGCCCAAGCTGCGCGGCGAGCTCCGGTCGCATGTGGCGCAGCAGCGCCAGCGGCCGGAATTCGCGGCGGTGCTGAGCGAGGGGCAAGCCGCGGCACTGATGGAAGTCGCCCAGCAGCATGTACGCGACGATCACGCGTGCTGTGCGTACTGGGTCTACAAGGAGGCGGCCGCGCTGGTACCGGCCCCCAGCGCGCGACAGGCCGCCCTGGAAGTATCCCGGATAGAGGCCGATCCGCAACTGATGGCCGCCGCTCGCGCCTGCCGCGAGCTGCAGCAATGCCACCAGCTCTACAAGCGGGCGGAAAGCCTCGCTCAGGCGTGGCCGAACCGCGCCGTCGAACTGCTCACCGAGGTCCTCCACCGCGCTCCGCCCGAAAGCGAGGTCTACCGCGCTGCCGATCGCCGCGTGCGGGAGATCGCGCCTGCCGCCGCGGATCAGGAGTCGCGGCGAAAGCACCCCTAAGGGCGATCAACGCTCAAAAGGCCATTGGATCATCGTGTCGTCTCTCCCCTTGCAGAGGGCGGAGGTGGAGCGGTGCGCACCGATCGAGTAAGCTCGTAAGCTGAGAAGTTCCCCCCAGTGAGGTCACAGCGACATGCCCACCCCATCCTCGTCGACTTCGCCCACGGCACCTGCATGGACTGGCGTGATTCGGGGAATGCCACATCCTGGGGTGGCCGGGGACGAGCGCAGCGAGCCCCCGGATTGCGGAACGCTGGGGGCTCGCTGCGCTCGTCCCGAGCCACCCGGAACGTCCCGGAATCACGCAAGTCCGTTTGGCGGCGCGCGGCCCTGCGATGCAGCGCGCCTGGCGACGGGTGGCAACCACCAGACTGCGCCCCGCCGGATCGGGCGGCGAACTCTGCTGCGCACGGCGGCGGCGGCCTGCGCGGTACCGTACTTCATCCCGACAACCGTCCTGGGCCGACCTGGCCACCCGGGCGCCAACGACCGAATTTCCCTGGGTCTGGTCGGCGCCGGGTACCGTGCCCGTGATCTGTTGGCCGAAAGCCCGGCCGACCTGCACCTGGTCGCCGCCGCGGACTGCGATCGGCGGCAGATTGCCGCCTGCCTCGCTGCCGCCGGCCAGGCGAACCCTGCCGTCGCCGCCGAGGACTGCGCGCAGTATCAAGACTACCGGGAAATGCTCGACCAGGTGAAACTCGATGCGGTAATGGTGGCCACGACCACCCACGCCCGCACGCTCATCTGCCTCGACGCCATGCAGGCCGGTCTGGACGTGTATGCCGAGAAGCCCTTGACGCTGACCATCGAAGAAGGCCAGTACCTGGTGCGCGCCGAACAGCAGTACGCGCGAATCTGCCAGGTGGGAACCCAGCAGCGCTCGATCGCCATCAACAACTTCGGCAGTGATCTGGTGCGCAGCGGCGCGATCGGCAAGATCCTGACCGTCAAATGTCCGAACTTTCCGGGTCCGCGGCCACGGCCTGCCCTGCCCGCCGCCCCCGTGCCTGCTGAAATGGACTGGGACCTGTGGTGCAACCAGACGGAGCTGACCGAGTACAGCGACGAGCTGCACCCGGGACTGGGCAAATGGGCACGATTTCGCGAGTACTGCGGCTGGCTGGTCACCGGCTGGGTCCATGCGTTCGATCAGGTGCAGCGCGCCCTCGGGACGGACGATACCGGGCCCGTGGAGATCTGGCCGGAGGAACCGGGCCCGGATGCGCGGGTATCGCTGCGCTATGCGTCGGGCACCGTGTTGAAACTGGATATGCCGGAAGACCAAGGACCGCGCATGGGGGGGATTTTCGTGGGTGAGCGCGGCAAGATCGAGATCAACCGCAACCGACTGGCCAGCAATCCGCCGGACCTGATCCGGGACGCGCCGCCGCCGGCCGATAAGTCCGAGTACGCCAGTGTTTCACATGAGCACATCCAGAACTGGGTGTCCTGCATGCGGACGCGCACGCTGACCGTGGCACCCTTCTCCGTCGGCCACCGAGCGATGACGATCTGCCACCTGATCAACATCTGCCGGGAACTTGGTCGACCGCTGCGGTGGGACCCGGTGCGGGAGGAGTTCGGGGACGACGCTCCCGCCAATGCACTCCGCTCGCGCGCACGTCGCGCCGGCTACGAACTGCCGCGGCTCGGTTGAATCCTGGAACACCGGCGGCCCACGGCCCACCCGCACACGTGCGAAAGGTCTGGTCGTAGCGACAGCGTTGATCGTTTTTGGGATCTCGGACCTTGTTGAGATCTCCACAGGTGCCTGGTGGAGACCCTGGTGGCTCTTGGCAAGGGAATAGGGACGCAGCGGCAATCCAATTCCCTTGCCCAACATCCCCTTGCCAGTACCGCTCGAATCGCTGGAGAATCGCCATCCGTGGTGATCGGCGGCCGCCTGGTCATTCGGCTGCAATGCACGGCTCGGATGCGCGGTGCGGCCGCGCGGGCATCGACGTCTGCGCGGGGTCCCAACCGCGGATCTGCCAGTGCCACGTGCGTCCGAAATAGGCGAAATTGATGGCGGCCAGATAGATCAGTGAAGCCCAGGCTCCTGGGCGTCGCAGGTGTCGCCACAGGCGTCTGAGGATCCGCCGCGGCCGATAGAACTCCCGGGTGACCCAATCGTGGCCTGCCTGAAGATCGCGCGCTGACATGTTCGCCGGGCGGAAAACGGCGTGGTGAAAATCATAGTGTGCCCAGTCGCGATCGAAGATGCGCTCGTCCAGGAGCGCGGCACGGGGCGTACCCGGGAGCGGCGTGAAGATCGAGACCTGAACGACGTCCACTTCCAGGTCGTCCAGCGTGGCGAGTGTGCGTCGGAACACGTCGGGGCCGTCACCGTCGAAGCCGAACACAATTCCCGCTTCGACGGTCATGCCGTGCTGGTGCAGGAGTTGGATCGCCGCCCGGTACTGGTCGACGCGGTGACAGGTCTTGTTAACAGATCCCAGATTGTCACTGTTGAATGTCTCGAGGCCGGCGAAGATCCCGACGCAGCCGGCATCCGCCATCATCCGCACCAGCTCGGGATCATCCGCAATGGACAACGTCGACTGGGTGACCCAGCGTTTGCCAAGCGGCCGCAGGGCAGCGAACAGACGGCGAGCGTACGTGCGATCGGCCGTCAGATTGTCGTCGACGAAGATGAACCAGCGCGTCGGGAGATCCTGGACTTCGGCGATCACTTCGTCCACGGGCCGTTGTCGTTGGGTCCGTCGGCTGAACGCGGCGATGGCGCAGAAGTCGCAGCCATGCGGACACCCGCGCGTGGCCTGCACGGCACTGACCGGAGCGTACTGGTGCGGCGCCAGGAGATGGCGCGGGGGCGTCTTCAGTCCCGCCAGCGAGGGGGCGTCATTCCAGTAGATCCCGCCTAGTCGACCTTGCCGCGCATCCTCCAACACCTTGGGCCAGGTACCTTCGGCCTCGCCCGCCACAATCGCGTCGGCATGCTGCACGGCTTCTTCCGGGCAGAGGGTCGGGTGCATGCCGCCTAGCACCACGGGTATGCCACGCCGCCGAAAGCGGTCGGCGATCTCGTAGGCCCGCGGCGCCAAGGCCGTCATGCACGTGATGCCCACCAGGTCAACATCGGCCTCCCAGGGGATGTCGTCGATCTGTTCATCCACGATCCGCACGTCGGCATCAGCCGGGCTGGCGGCGGCCACGGAAAGCAGGCTCAGCAGCGAAAAGCGAAACGTCCGGCCGTTGAGCAGGCGATGACGGCCCACATGCCGCCAGTTTCCGCTGGCCGGCGCGATCAGCAGGATCTTCATCGCACACCCCTTCCAGACCCAGTCTCGTGGTTCCGCGACGAGCAACAGGTATCTAACGCACGTCGCACACGGCCCCCGACAAGATGGGCTCATTTGGCAGTGGATGGACCTGTTCACCTCGAGCACCGGCGGGTCGTCGCGCGACAGGACGCTCCGTGAAACCGAGGAGGCCTCCGTCCGCCCGCCACACGCTGCATCCTGTCAATCCTGTTCATCCTGTCCCAGACGGATGTCAGACTGCGTTGGGTCGGCGGGCATACCGTGTTGGGTGAACCAGGGGAAGAGATCGCGGTGCAGGGCAATGCTCAGCACGGCGACGGTGGCGTGCAGGTCATACTGCTGGAGCTTGCCCGGGACGGCCAGGCGGCGTTTGGCTTGGAAGTAGTCGGCGAGAAACCGCGGGTGGTCCTTCCGCAGCTGTTCGTACACCCAGAATGATTTTCCCCAGTGGATATCGTTCGCCTCGCCGGCTCCCAGCTCGCCAGGAGCCGCGCCGTCGCGCGCGTCGGACGCGATGTGGCGGCGTCCGTGGAGGTCGTAGAGCGTCATCGTCGGGTCCCATCGTGCCGCCCGCGCAATGGTGTCGCGAATGCGCCGCTCGGCTTCGTCCGCGTGCCCCATGTCCATCATCACCAGGTTTCCGACATACGTGGCGATCGGTTCGTTCCAGACTTCGGGGAACGGCAGCACCCAGGAGTGTACCGATTCATGCGTGATGAACTCGATCATGCTGTCCTCCCGGTCCGGGAAGCCACCCCAGAAGACGGCCAGGCCCAACATGCGGCCCGAGGAGAACCCGCCGCCCCCGGTCGCCAACAACACGATCTCGGAGGCCATGCCGTCCGAGAGTGGCACGCCCATCCGAGCTTCGATGACCGGCCGGCACCGCAGAAAGATATCGGCCATCGATCGCGCGTACGGTTGCAGATAGTCACTGTACCGCAAGGTGATGGGGCCTAGATCCTCCCTGTGTTCCACGTCGGTCGCACCGCGGCTGCGAAACGGCTGGGCGGCGTCGACGCGTTTGCCCGCCGCGACAGCGTCCAGCAGCGGCTGCCACCAGGACGCGTTGATGTCGTCGCTGGCGTCCGGATTCTGGCCCGCGAGTCCACGCGCACCCACCAGGAGCGTGCCCGGGCCGATCGCGCGGCGTGCGAGAACCGGCTTGCCCTCGGCATCGGCGATCAGCACCTGCCACTGTCCCCGGTCGCCCAAACTCAACGTGTTCCCGCCGCCGCGGATTCCGCCCGTGATCAGCGGAGACTGCGCGACGAGCGGCAGATGGGCAGGTGTTGCGAACGAACAGCCGAAGTGCCGGGCCAATTCGTTTTGCGATTGGTCGGCCGGGGACCCGAGCAGTACGACGCCGCCACCATCGTGCAGAAACTCCGTGATGGTCTCGATGTCTTCCTCGACGTAACGCAGGTGCGGGTCGCAGCCGAGCAGGACGAGCAGATTGGCGTTGGTCAGGTCGAAGTTGTAAAGCGCATCCCAGTTCATGGCCACGGGTTGATCCGGCAGGTACTGCTTGTGAAACCGGCCGTCCGCGTAGAAAGTGAACTCGTGGCCCAGATCGACCACGGCGTGGACGAGCGGTTTCTCCTGGGACCGGGCCGAGAAACCCGGCACGACGACGCTGACCGACAATGCCTCGTCACAGCTGAGGATTGGGGTGGCTGGGGACGAGCGAAGTGAGCCCTCTGCCGCGAAGAGCTGAGGGCGAGCCGGCGCGCGACCCCAACCGCCCAATCCCACAACCAAGCTCGGATAAAGCACCAGCAGCACCGCGGCACAGACGGCGGGACGAGGACCGGCTGGTAGGAGGTCGCGATGTCCGCGGGACGGACGGACCAGCAACGTCGCCAACTGCTCTCGCGGCGTGTCGACCACGTCCCCCAGAATTCGGTGCGCTGGCATGATTCGACCCCCCGGAGCTTGCATTGGCCAGGTCCACGATGTGCACGAGAACGTAGACACGCCGCGTCAGACACATCGCGATCAGTTGTACACGATTCGAGGATATGCGTTCAATTCGGGGGTCGGAAACTGAACGGTCGCGAGACGTTGCCCTGGTGACGGTTGTGTTACCTGTTCCAAAGATGAGCTGCTGCGCGTGGACGGTCAATCTCTTGGCCGCGAAGCGTGTTGTGACCGCACCGGTCCTGGCGTAAGATGGGCGGGTGGCGGCAGCGCCGTGGTAGCGCCGATTGCCGCGAATTCTATCGGTTGAAGGGAGCCAGAAGCCATGTCCCCACGTTACTCGCGACGCAGATTCCTCCAGCACACCGCGTCTGTCGCCGGCGCCGCACTAGCAACATGCTCGGGAGCGCCGTATGTGCTTGGGCGTTCCTTATCCGCGGACAAGCTGCGCGTGGCCGTCATCGGCGCCGGGGGGATGGGGGGTTACAGCGTGGGGTGCGCGTTGAGCGAGGAACTGGTGGCGTTGGTGGACGTCGACGACACGATCATCGCCAACGTCATGCGCGATGCGGTGGGGGATCAGGCCACGCCCAAGATCTTTCACGACTACCGCAAGATGCTGGACGAGTGTCACCGGGATCTTGATGTCGTGCTGATCGGCACACCCGATCATCACCATGCGCCCGCCGCGATCCGCGCGATCCGCTATGGCAAGCACGTGTTCTGCCAGAAGCCGCTGGCCCACAACATCGCCGAATGTTACACCCTGGCCAAGGCGGCCCGGGAGCAGCAGGTCCTTACGCAGATGGGCAACCAGGGTTATTGCGGGGAGGGGATCCGCCGCGTCGCCGAATACGTGGCCGCCGGCGCGATCGGCACGGTCACCGAGACGCACACGCTGTTGGACCGCAACTTCGGCGGTACGGGCGGTCGACCTCCGGCCAAGCCCGTGCCGGCCGGTCTGCACTGGGACGAATGGCTCGGACCGGCGCCGTATCGCGAGTACCACGACCGCTTGCATCCCTTCCACTGGCGAGACTGGAAGGCGTTCGGCACGGGCACGATCGGCGACATGGCCTGCCATCGGCTGGCGTACCCGTTTATGGCGCTGCGACTGTGGGAAGTGAAGCAGTTCACGGTGGAATGCCTGCACACGACGGGCGGCAGCGAGGAGAAATATCCGCAGGACAACGTCGTGTGCTACCACATTCCAGCCCGCGAAGCGTTTCCTGCCTGCAAGTGCTATGTGTACGACCACGAGGCCCTGCGCCCAGAGGTGATGAAGGAACTCGAGCGCAAGTACGAGGTGCAGTGGTCCGAGGCCACGCTGTTCGTGGGCACCAAGGGGTATCTCACAAATGATGCGCGCATCGTTCCCCAATCGGAGCACGACAAGTTCCCCGCACCTCCGTGCAGCCTCCCGCGCGCGAAGGCCGATGGGCCGATCGAGGAGCTGTATGTGTGCATCCGTGAGGGAGGCACGCCGGTCTCCAACTTCATCGATGCCGGCGGCCCCCTGACCACCATGGCGCTGGCCGGACACCTCGCGCAGTTCTGCGGAGTCGGGAGCAGCATCGAGTGGGATGTCGACCGGATGGAGTGCACTAACAAGCCGGAAGTCAATGCGTTCGTGCGGCGCGAGTACCGCAGCGGATGGGAAGTGTAGCCGAACGAGTGGAGACTGAGCAGGAAATCCGCCCATGCGCAAGAGCACGCTTTCCGCCGGGATGTGTCTGTTCGTGTGCTCGGTCGGATCCGCGTCCGAGCCCGTGGTGAAACCGTCGGATGTGGTGTTCATGTACCAGGCGGACCGGACGACGTACGAGCAGTACGGTGCAACCGTGCTGGCCTGGGGCGGCACGCCGACGGCACGGTCCAGAGAGGCGGCGGACCAGGCCGGCGTGAAGTTCTTTGCCAGCGTCGGCATGGTGACCGAATTCAGCCGATACTACGAGCGGTTTCCGGAGTCCTACGAAGAAGGACTCTGCCGCGATATCGACGGTCAACCGGTCAAGGTACCTTGGCTGACTGATCACCAGCACAAGGGCGTGCCGTACTGGTGGTGCTGCACGCATCAACCGCAGTTCCGCGAGTATCTTCGCGAGCGCGTTGTCGAGACCGTCCAGGCTGGTGCAGACGGCGTGCATATTGACGACCATTTGGGGACGGCCGGTGGCTTGTGGCTGGGCATCTGCTTCTGCGACCGATGCGTGGCGGCATTTCAAGACTACCTGCGGCGACAGCCGGCCGAGAGACTCGCACAGCTCGGCATCGACGCGCCGGCTGAGTTCCATTACCGCGACGTCGTGCGGCAGTGGCGCGCGGCGGCGGATTCGCATCGGCCGCGATCGGTGACGCAGCACCCGCTGTGGAATGAATGGTCGGTGTTCCAGGGACGAGCGGCGGCGGCATTCATGCTGGAACTGCGGGAACTGGCCGCGGCGACTGCCGGGCGGCGGCTCCCGATCGGTGCGAATGCCGGACTGCTCTGGCCGAGGCACCTGGCCGACTACCAGGCGATTGATCTTTTCAGCGCCGAAACCGATCACCATGCCTCGGCTGAGAAACTGACCGATCTGCCGATAGTGGCGTATCGCATGGCCGACGCGGTGGGGCGTCCCTATGCCGCGACGGCCAGCGGCGGCGACTGGGCGTATATCCAGGAGAAGCAGCTGCCGGGACTGGTGCGCGGCTGGGTGGCGCTTTCCTACGCGGCCGGTCACTGTTTCATGGCGCCCCATCGGCAGTGGTGCTACACGCCGGAAAAGGGCACGCATTGGTACAGCGGACCGGCGGACAAGTTCGCGCCGCTCTACCAGTTCGTCCGCTCTCATGCGAGGTGGCTGGATGGATTCCGCAGCTATGCCGATGTCGCCGTGCTCATGCCCCATCGTTCGTTTGTACAAGATCCGCGCCGCTGGTTCGACCTGCTGGGCGAACTCTCCGCCGCCAACGTGTCCTACCGGATCGTGCTTGCCGGCGATGCACTAGTCGACTGTCCTCTCACGCCGGCTCAGCTGGCCGACGGCCGCACGTGCCTCATCCCCGACCGAGATGGGCTGTTGCCGGCTGACCGGGAACTGGTCGACGCGTTTGCCGCAAGCCATCCAGCGTGCGTGACGGTGGCCGAGGTGCTGGCTACCATCAAGCCGGCCGTCCGTACGAAGTCGGACGGCGTGGTGCGTGCGCTGCCGCGCGTCGCGTCAGGCTCGGCGGTCATCCATCTGCTCAATTACGAGTACGACGCCCAGCGGGACGACGTGCTCCCGCTGGCGAACGTGGAAGTGCAGGTGGATCTGCAGGTGCTCGGCGTCGCCGGGGCAACGAGGTGCGAATTGCTCGCGCCCGACATGCCCGCGCAGACGGTACCCGTGGGCGACGGAACGATCACGGTGCCGCACCTCGGTCTGTGGAGTATGCTCGTGTTTTCCAATCAGACTTCTGGGCCTTGCCCCGCGTGTGATCCCGCGGTTGGAGATGGCATGCCTTTGGGCCGTGGTTGACACAACTCGGCGGCGCAAGCTCACTCCGGCAGCCGATACCGCGTCCAAGTCACTGGTCGAGGTTAAACGTGTACTCGTTCTGCGTCGCATCGGTTACGACTTCGATTTCGAGCACCGTCGTTTCCTTGTTCGAGTATTTTGCCGGGATCTCCTGTTTCGCCTCCGCAGGTTTGGCACCGCCGATCCCCATCATGGACTCGTACCCCGGCATACTGCCTGGGCCGTAGCCCGCTGATTTCGCCTTGCTCACGTCCACTTTGGCCATCTGTTCCGGCATGTCGACCTTCGAGATGACGACTTTGTGTCGTCCGACGAGCGCCCCGTCATTCGCGCCTCGTGTGGACATCGTGAATCGCCCCTCCGCATCCGTCGTGCCGTGGCTGAACGACGAGGACTGGTCGATGGGATAGAACATGACCCGCGCATTGTCTACGGGCTTCCCCCCCAGCATGACCACGCCCTTGGCCTGGGCGAGGGGCGGCCCTGAAGGCTTGCTGCATCCCACGAGCGCAACGACGACAGCCACCGCAGCCAATCCTCTCCACGCGATCCTCATGGCAATCTCCTCTCGAGGAAAAAAAAACGCCACGCGCGAACGATCGGTCTCGCCCGCACGTGGCGCATCCGCTCGCGAAGGAACCGCAGTCACATAGCAATCACAAGTCCACGCCAGTGATCGGTTGACCGTCTCGACGTTCACCCAGCCGCTGGTAGGTCATGTAATCAATGGTCTGCGACAGAAAATGCACCGACCCGTCAGCGAATACGAATCCGGCTCCTCCCGGATGACGCGACTTGAAGCCCATCGACATATTCCAGGTTCGGAAGTGTCGGCAGTCTTCTGCGCCACCGGTCGAATCGTCTTTGCCCCCCTGCTCGCCGCCGCAGGTCGGCCAGTTGATGGGCGCGACGGTTGCCATCCAGATGGAATTCCAGTGTGACCAGGGATTGTAGTAGGGATGGTCACCACATTTCGGACGGATTTCACCAATGGCGATGGTGTTGGACGTGCCGTCCGGAATGTCGCCCATCCGGCAGGTTGCCGCGCCAAACCGAGACGTGATCCCCGACAGGTACCGGACCTCGGACGTATCTCCGTGTCCAGCTACGCCGGGCGGGTTCAAATTGAAGTTGTTACCGTTCAATCCCGGGCACCGACCGCCATCGGGCATATAGGCGTTGCCCATGGACAGGGTGTAATTGCTGAGCGACATGGTTGGAAGCGCGGAATAGTCATCCGAGGGGCACCGCCAGCCGGGCAGATCGCTCTGCTCCGGCGCCGTCCCCGCACTACCCACGACACCTCGATGGCCGTAGCCGAGGAGGCTTATCTGCACGGACACGCCCGTCCACTGTGCGTCCACACCCTGGTAAAGGTTTCTGAAATCAAGGTTGTTGAACAGCGGTGTCTGCTCAATGAAGGGCAACAGCTTGACCATGTGGCTCCCCTTGCTGTACTGCGTCATCCACGCCGGCTCAATGTGGGGATTCGTGCCGGTCGGGAACCTCTTGGCCACGTCGTGGTAGGTGTGCATCGCCAAGCCGAACTGCTTCAAGTTGTTGAAGCACTGGGTCCGCCTGGCGGCTTCGCGCGCGGCCTGCACAGCAGGCAGCAACAGCGCGACCAAGATGCCGATGATGGCAATCACCACAAGCAATTCGACGAGCGTGAAACCAACGAATCTGCGTCTACGTCTCCAATTCATATACCGACCTCCCAAATGATCCAGAAGAGAACCGCTGAACAAGGCCAGGCATCGAACCCACACAAAAAAGCCAAACCGAACGAGCCGGTAACGATGCCTAAACACTCACAAGCCTCAAAGGTATCGCTTCGAAATCAAAATGTCAACAAATCCTGTTTCAACAAATCCTGTTCGTCGCACGTTTTACGTCTCACGCCGTATGAGGCGTGTGATTGGGAGCGCCGGCCCGACAGGCGGGAATTACTCAATTAGGGGGGTGTTGAGATGAGGCTAACGTGAGGGTGGGTACTATTGGATCACCGGCGAGATATGCTGGTCACGGGCTTGGGACGACGACAGCGACGGGTGCGGGAGGACCCAAACTTGGCGAACAGATCGGGGGTTCTTTCTGCGGCGCTGGTGCTGGCGCTGGCCAGTGGCACTGCGGCGCTTGCCCACGAGTTACTTTGGACGCGGCGTCTGATTGACCTGCTGGGTGCCAGCGCGGCGTCGAGCACTCGCGTCTTCAGTTGCTTTTTCTGTGGTTTGGCGGTTGGCGCTGCGGTGACTCCGAGGATCGTTCGGCGTCTGCGGCGACCTTGGCGCGCCGTGGGCCTGGCGGAGGCGGGCGTGGGTCTGTCCGCGCTGCCGGCCCTCTACTTGCCCGATTGGAGTGGATGGATCTGGCCCGCGCTCGGCCCAGACCGCCTGGTGGCATGGCAGGGTGCGGCGGTGAAGCTGGGGCTCTCAATTCTGGCGGTGTTTCCGCCGGCCTTCTGTATGGGGATGGTCTTGCCGCTGATGGCGCGCGCGTTGGCGCGCGATCGATTCGATCTGGGGCGACATGGCATATGGCTGTATGCGGCCAACACGTTGGGCGGTTGCGCTGGACTGGTGCTGGTATCCGTCGTGACTCTGCATCGACTGGGTGCAGATGGATCAATGCAGGCGGCGATTGCCATCAACTGGGTGGTGGCGGCCAGTTGTTTCATTCTGGATCGGGGGACGCCCCGGACGCGGGAGGCCGAGCGGCCCGGGTTCGCTCCCACGACGACGAGCAGGCGCGTGTTGGCCTCGGCGCTGGGGATATCGTTTGTGTCGGGAGCGGGCATCCTCAGCTATGAGGTGGTGGCCTTGCAGTGGGTGGCGATCTCGGCACCTTTGTCGTTTTACGCCCCGACGGCCATGCTGAGCGTCGTCGTGTTCGTGCTGGGTCTGGCTGCGCTGCTCGTGCCGTGGCTGGCACGCGCGAGCGGCGGTCCCGCGCGACTGGTCGGTGCTGGCCTGGTCGGCGCGACCTTGTTGATGGCTCTCTCCCCCATCTTCTTCCATCAACTTGTTCGTTGGTCGGAACTCGATTCCCGCGCGACGCTCGGGACTTTTCTGTTGACGCTGGGCGGTGTCACGTTAGGTGGACTGGGGCCGGCATTGTTCCTGGCCGGTTTGGTGTTTCCCTGCGTGTTGGCATGGACGGCCGACGCGGAACAGGATCGCGCCGGGAGTTGCTGGGGGTGGTTATTGGCGGTCAACGGGATCGGCGGGTTGCTCGGCGCGGAGTTGTCCTATCGATGGCTCCTTCCGCGGGTGGAGATCTACCAAGGGGCAGGTGTGGTCGCGGCGTGCTATGGGCTGGCGGCGTGCGGCTGGGCCTGGTCGCGTCCGTCGCGGACCCGTTCCATCGCCTGGGCCGCGGCGGCCACGACGGCGGTGGTGGCGTTGATTGCAGGGCCGTTGACGTGGCTTTCCCAACTGGAGTTGCCCGGCACAGTGATTCTGGATCAACGCAGTGGCCGCGAAGGGCTCGTGGCGGTGGTCGAGTCCACTCGGTTGGGGCGCCGCATCGTGATGTCCACTCAGTATTCGCTTGGCGGCACCGCGCTGCGGCACGAACAGGAGCGACTCGCGCATGTGTCCCTCATGCTCCACCCTGATCCTCAGCGCGTCATGGTTATCGGGCTGGGAACGGGTATCACTCCCGGTGCCGTACTGGCGCATCGGTGCGTTCGATCGCTGACCGCTGTCGAGCTTTCACCGCTGGTGGTGCAGGCCGCCGACAGGTACTTTGCTGAGTTCAACCACGAGATCATGCGTAGCGATCGCGCTGCGGTGGTGGTGGAAGACGCGCGCACGTATCTGGCGTCGGCACCGGGTGGCTACGATGTCGTCGTGGGCGACTTGCTGTTGCCTTGGGCGTCGGGAGAAGCGCGCCTGTACAGTCTGGAGCACTTTCGTGCTGCCCGCGCGGCGCTGCGCGACGGCGGCGTGTTTTGCCAGTGGCTGGCGGCCTACCAGCTCACGCCGGCCCATGTCGAGATCATCCGTGAGACGTTTTGCCGCGTGTTCCCTCGCGCCTACGTGTTTCGCAGCACGTTTGACTTCCGTTACCCGGCGCTGGGGTTCGTGGGGTTCCGCGATCGCGAGCTGGATTGGGCGGCCGTGCGTGCACGATGCGACGCGGCGCGCGCCGTGAACGATGTACTCGATCCGCTCGTACGCCACGTGGAAGGCTTGGCGCTGCTCTACCTGGGCACGACGCAGAGCACGGGGGGACCGATCAACACGCTCTCGAACATGCGGGTCGAGTTGGCGGCGGGACGCGATCGGGTCACGCGCTCAGCAATGGGCGAGTACTTGTTGGGTGAAGCGTGGTTGGGTTTCGTCACACGTCGTTGGCTGGACCGTTTCGGCCACGCGCCGGACGGCGACTTGGACCTGCCGAAACTGGTGTGGTTGGGCCAACGCCTGTCGTTTCTGGAAGCGGTGCGGCAGTTCCAGGGACCGCGGTTGTCCGCAGAAGATCGCGCCGCGGTTCCCGCCGCCCTCGAGGAAGTACGGCGGGATTTTCCGCCGGCGATCCTCGCGGACCAAGGCGCCGATTGGGTGCGTTTCCCCGGTGACGCCACGTTCTGGTTGCCACCGCAGCGAGGACCACCGCAGTGAGGAAGGAGGCGAGCTTCATCGGCCGAGCACGCGCCGTTGAGGGGCGTCGTGCGCGTCAGCCGGCATACTATTCGTGCCGGGCGAAGGGCGGTATCATGACGCCGAGCGTGCGTGGAGCCCGACCACGCGTGCGGTCCAGGGAATCGTACAACTGCAAGATCCTTAGATGTGGAGTGGATACGATGGAGTCGAATACCCCCGTGGCCGTTACTGCGGATCTCCAACCCGGTAGCTCGACATCCGTGCTGCGGCTGCCCACGTTCGTGTGTGTGTTTCTCTGTCTGGTGGCTGGCGGTATCCTCATCGGACTGGTGAACGCCATGTTTCCGATCGTCGACGTGCCGGCGGAGCTGCTGGTTCGCTTTCCGCCGCCGGAGATCGCCGTGGCGCGTGAAGCGTCCATCAAGCAGACCAACATGGTCAACGCCATGGCGGCCCTGGGGATCCTCGGGTTGTTGATGAGCGGTTTCCTTGGGCTCGGTGAAGCTGCGGCACGGGGGTTCGGCGGCGGCACGATGAGGCGATTGGTGCCCGGGATGGTGTTGGCGACGGGCGTGGGCTGCCTCAGCGGGATAGTGGGACAATTGCTTGTCCAGCAACTGCACTCGCCCGACGGCGACATGGCGCCGGTCATCATGACGTTTCTGGTGCAAGCGGGTATGCTGGGTTTGTTCGGGATCGGCCTGGGCGCTGCCCTCGGTTTCGTCGCCCAAGGTGTGTCGGGTGTGGGTACTGTCATGGTGTCTGGCCTGCTGGCCGGGCTCTTGGCCGCGTTCTTTTTTCCCGTCGTCAGCACGTTTGCCGCGCCGGACCTGCACACGGAGGTGGTCATGCCCGGCGGCGTGTTGCGCGGGCAGCGACATATCGTCGGGCTCGTGCTGTACATCGGCCTGATTGTCATCGCTTGGGGACTGATCATTCCGCTGGGCAATCGCCGTCGCGGCGCGAAACAAGTTGGATCCGCCGGTTGATGCTGTCGTGAGGCTGGCTCGGGATCGAGTGTAGACGACGAGCAGCGCTCACGAGGGCGGTTGCGTGTCCGCAGGGCCGGCGGCGGTCCCTTCGACGAGGGTCACGCACTGCCCCGCGGTGACGTGCTCCCAGACCTCGATTGCGCCGCCGAGCCAGTGCACTTCGACGCGGTCGACGTGATCGGAGGCGCCGAGTCCGAAGTGCAGTCGGGAACCCCAATGACTCTGATAGCCGCGTCCGCTGTGCACTTCATCCACGAGTGAGAGGGGGCCGGCGACCACGCGCACGCGGGAGCCCACTCCGTCACGACTGGCGCGCGTGCCACGCAATTGGATGTGCAGGTGATGCTGGGGGCTTCCGTTCTCACGCAGCAAGTTGCGCAGCACGGTAGGCGGCTCGCGGGAATTGAGGACGACGACGTCCACATCTCCGTCGTTGTCCAGGTCGCCGAAGACGGCGCCGCGACTGCTGGCACGCACGCGCAGTCCGTCGCCACACTCGTGCGAAGCGTTGACGAATCGTGTCTGGCCGGTTTCGCGAAGCACGTTTCGCAGCACCAGATTCGGGGCGCGGTACACCGCGTTCTCGTCACGGTCATCCAGATGTCCGCAGGCCACAAAGATGTCGCGGTCTCCATCGTTGTCCAGGTCGACCAGACCACACCCCCAGGTGACATTGGCGGCCGTTCCGTCACTGGCGCCGGTGACCCGCGACACGTCATGGAAGATCGTGTCGCCGACGTTGCGGTAGAGCGAGGCTGTTTCGTGCTGATAGGCTGTCACGTACAGATCCAGCCGGCCATCGTTGTCGAAATCGCCGCAGTCGGCTCCCATGCTCCCGTGGGCCAATCCCAAGGAGTCGTGGGCCGTCCCGCTCTGCAGGCCCACCTCGGTGAATGAACCGCGGCCGTTATTCTGGTAGAGGAAGTTGGCCATCTCGTCATTGGCGACGTAGATGTCCGTGTCTCCGTCGCCATCCAGATCACCACAGACCGTGCCCATCCCGGTCCCTTCGCGGCTGGCAATGCCGCACACGTCACTCACGTCGGTCCATGTGCTGTCCCCGTTATTGCGCAAGAGTGTGTTCGTTTCCGGCGGATAATCCATGGGGCCGGGGTACACCGTCCGCCCTCTGCTGCCCGGGGCACGGTGGGTCGTTTCCGAAAACCGCACGTAATTGGCGGCGAGCAGGTCAAGATCCCCGTCGCCTTCCAGGTCGAGAAAACACGCTCCGGCTCCCACGCGCGCGCCTCGTGCCAGCTCGCCCGAAGTGACGTTGCAGAAGGTGCCATCCCCGTTGTTCCGATACAGGATGTTTGGCCCGTAGTTGCTCAAGTAGATGTCCGGATGCCCGTCGTTGTCGTAGTCGGCGACGGCGATCCCCAGTCCATAGGCGTTGCAGTCGATCCCGGCTCTGAGGCTGACATCCTGGAACTGCCAGTTTCCGAGGTTGCGGTAGAGTGCGTGCCGAGGCCGGGGCGTGGAGGCGACGTGGCCCGGCAAGGGTGCCCCGTTGCAAAAATAGATATCGGCCAGGCCGTCACCGTCATAGTCGAAGAGTGCCAGGCCGCAGCTGACCGTCTCGATGATGAAACGGTTTCCCGCGCTGCCATCGGTATGCGCCCAGGTGATGTTCGATGGCCCAGTCCAGTCTGCCAGTTCGAGCGGCGCGGGCGCCGGGCCCTGTCCGGTGGCGGGCAGCTGAGTCGATTGGCCGGACGTGTCGGCCGTCCGGGACAGCGGTGGTTCCTGGCCGGTTCGTGTGCAGCCGACGAGGACCAACGGGCCGGTTAGCGACAGCACGATGGCTCGAAGCGCGCTCATGGTGACGGCGGACTCATCGGGACACGCTGGCGGTGATAGGACGCGGCCGCCGCATCCCCACGCGATTCGCTGTAGGCTGCCAGAGCGCGATGCGCTCCGGCGTGATCCGGCTGCAGTTCGAGGGCAGCACGGGTCCAGCGGGCGGCGTCGTCCGGTGCGCCATACTGAAAAAGGATGCTGCCGATCTGGAACCGCACTTCCGCATCGTCGGGACGCTCGACCGCTTCGCGCAGGAGCCGATTCACGCGATCCAACTGCTGCGTGGCTTCGCGTACATAGTCGAGGTGCGCTTGGGCTTCCTGGGGGCGGTTCAACGCGAGGAGTGTTCTGCCGAGCGCCTCGCGCGTGAGCGTATCGTAGGGTCGCTGTGCCGCGGCCGCCTCGAGGTCCGGGAGTGCATCCGCCGGTTGGCCGTCGGCCAACCGGATCTGGCCGCGCAGTCGGCGGGCCTCCACGTGGTCGGGAGCTCGTCGCAAGGTCTCCTCCAGTTGCCGGACCGCTGCATCATGCGCACCTCGCTGGAACGCACTGCGCGCCAGCGCGTAGTAGATCTGCGGGTCGTCCGGGGACTCGCGCTGGCACCGCGCCAGTTCCGATTCAGCCTGTTCCAGTTGATTCGTGTCGATGAGAATTTCAGCCAGCCGCCGCCGCATGGTCGTCTGGTCGGGGTCCATGGCCAAACCCAGTCGATAATGCTGCTCCGCCTCCGCGTTTCGATCGACGCCTTTGAACAGATAGGCGCGCAGAAAGTGTGGCTGGGGGTCTTGCGGTAAGGTCTCCTGCCACACGTCAAGCAGGTCGGCGGCTTCCGCAGTCCGCAGGTTGAGAAAGAACCCCTGAACGAAGGCCTCACACACGTCGGGACCGTCGGCGCCGGCGTCGATCAGCATGTCCGCCAGCAGCGGCTCAACGTCGCGGAGCCGGCCGGATTGGGCCAGGATCAGCCGCCGCTCCAGCTCGATCCGGCGCGCGTCCCCACCCAGCGATTCCGCCTGCTGAAGCAGCCACGTGGCGCGCTCAAGATTCCCCAGTCGGCGGTGTGTGCGGGCGAGCCACACGAGCGTCTGCGAGTCGTCCGGGTCGCGGTACAACGCGTCGCGCAGCCACTGCAAAGCGACCACGTCGCGGCGGCTGTCCAACGCCGTGCGCGCCCGTGCCCGGCGGTATTGAGCGAGCAGGGGGTCCCAGAACCAGACCAGCGCAGTCACGAGGACCGCCAACACGGCGATCCGCAGCGCCAGGCGATCCCGGTGGCGTCGCGGATCGCGCGGAGACGACCGGGCGGCGCGCGCACCACCTTCCTCTGCCGAACCACCATTCGCCTCAGCCGGTATCTCGGTCACCACGACTTCCCGCCGTCACCCGATGCCTCGGCCCCCGACCCAACCACATGATATGTGGGACCAACGCCTGCAGCAATGGCGCCGCGCCTCGTTGGCTACGTCGCGACGCGAGGCTAGAATGCGGCGGGAGGTTGGGTTGTCGATGAGTCATGTAAGGGAGTCCTCCACGCCCGCGCCGCGGCGCGGTCTGCGGTTGTCCTATGTGCTGTTGCTCGGCGGGCTGCTGGTCGCAACCGGCATCAAGCTTGTCCCGTCGCTCGCGCGCGGTTCGCACGCCGAGCGGGTCTATCGCGCCGGACTGGATGCCATGGGGCGGGGGGACCTGGCTGCCGTGCTCGTGGCCGCCGAATCGCTCGCGGCAGTCCCCGAGGCCGCGGGGCAACGACATGTGCTCGAAGGTTGCGTGCACCTGCGAACGGGACAGCTCCAGGCGGCGATCGCCGAATTCCGGGCCGCACTCGAAGACCCCCGCACGGCGCCCATGGCCAACATGCTGGCTGGCGAGTCGCTGTGCCGCAACCGCCAGTTTCGCGATGGCATCGCGGCCCTCCGGGCAGCCACCCAGCAGGACCCCACGCTGACCGACGCGCACCGCCGTCTGAGCGCTGTGCTCTATGACCTGGGTGCGACCGAGGCGGCCACCGAGGAACTGCTGGTTGTAGCGCAGCAGGATCCGACCGATCCCCGACCGCACCGGATGCGTGGGCTCATCTTTAAGGACATGGAGTCCTACGCCGCGGCGATTGAGGAGTATCGGGAAGCGCTGCGGCGCGATCCGTTGTTGCCCGAGCGGGACGAGGTGTTGCTCGAGCTGGCCACGTGCCTGCTCAAGACGCTGCAATATGCGGAATTGGAGGAGCTGGTTGCCGATAGCCCGCAGACGGCAGACTTCCTGGTGCTGCTGGCCGAGGCGAAGCTGAACCAGGGGGAAGTGGCCGAGGCTGCCCGATTGGTGGACGAGGCCCTCCGGCTCACCCCGGAACATTTCGAATCCCGCCTGCTCAAGGGCTCTGTCGAGCTCGCGCGCGGGGAGTTGACCGAAGCCGCCGCCACGCTGGAAGCCATTCTCGGGCAACAGACGATGGACTTCCGCGTGCATCACAAGCTGTCGCAGGTCTACGCGCGACTCGGCCAGACCGAGCGGGCCCGGGCTGCGTCCGAGGAGGCTGCCCGCATTCGGGACTTGCGGGCCCGGTTCGCCGACTTGCATGGACAAGTGTCCGGCAATACGGACAACGCCGACTTGCGGTACCAGCTGGGATTGCTTGCCCGGCAGCTCGGCCGCGAAGATCTCGCGGTCTCGTGGTTCACCGCAGCGCTGGCGATCGATCCCACCCACACCGACGCACAGAGCGCCCTCCGCCTGGCCGACGCCACTACGTCAGAGTCGCCGTGACTGGGGCACATCGCCCAGGTCCGACCCGGACGGCCGGCGTCCGTGCCCAGCCTCGAGGCGCTGATCCGGCCTTGCTGCCGGTGGTGCAGATTGGGGACGGCAAGCCCGAAGCCGGCCTCAAACGGCCGCGGGAACCGCGTGGGGCATTGTGATGCCGCACCGCCGCAAAACACTTGTGCGCCCCCACTTTTGGTCTTAGGATGGAAGCTGGTCCCTCCGCGGCGGGTGGCTGGGGTCGGGCGGCCGGCAACACGCTTCGCCATGTGAGTTCGATCCGCACGGCCGTCCGCTCCCAGCTGTGGGCCCGTTGACGAGGGGCGGTCTGCCGTGTCCACGTGAAGGAACCGCCGCGCGTTCACGGCGGCAGATCGACCCCAGCTAATCCAGTGCTTCGCCCTGACAAGGCACTCGGGTGTGGAAGGATCGCTCTGCCGTGAGCGAATCGGCCCTTGCTGGGAGTAGGTGCATGCGCGCGAAAGTGTCTACCGCGGGTCGCCAGGTTTGCCGTCGCCTGTGCCTGGAGATGCTGGAATATCGCCTGATGATGGCGGCCGATCCGGATGATGAGATCTCGGAGGCGATCTCGCTCGGGGCCGCATCGACCACGCCCGTGACGGTGGACGCGAGCATTCTGCCCGACACGGACGTCGACATGTATCGCTTCACGGTGTCGTCGGGTCAGACCGTGGATTTCGACATCGACACGCCCATCAACGGCCCGGGCGGGCTGGGCTCGTACGTGCGCCTGTTCAATTCCCGCGGCCAGGAACTCGCCTTTAACGACGACGCGTACGCGCCCGGCGAAGACGTGCTGGGCTACGACGCGTACCTGCGTCACACGTTCACCTCAGCTGGGTCCTACTATCTCGGTGTGTCGAACGCGAACAACACGCAATACGATCCCGTCCAGGGCGACGAAGACACCGCCGGCGGCTCCCACGCGACCGGTTCGTACCAGCTCCGGCTGCAAGCCCTGCCGACCGACACGGACGACGAGATTTCCGAAGCGACAGAGCTGGGCGCCATCTCCGCCACGGCCCACATGGTCGAGGCGAGCATTTCGCCGGACGTCGACGTCGACATGTACAGCTTCACGGTCAGCACCAACCAGGTGGTCGACTTCGACATCGACACCACGGAGAACGGTCCCGGCGGGCTGGGTTCGTACCTGCGCCTGTTCAATTCTCAGGGTCAACAGCTGGCATCGAACAACGATGGGATGGCGCCCGGCGAGAACCTGCTCGGATTCGACGCGTATCTGCGATACACGTTTTCGTCGCGCGGAACGTATTACCTGGGTGTCTCGAACGCGACCAACCGGACCTACAGCGCTTCCACGGGTGACGGCGACACGGCCGGCGGTCTGTACGCGGTCGGCAGCTACCAGCTGACCGTGCAGACCGCGCCCAGCATTCCGGTGGATCCGGACGATGAAATATCGGAAGCCACGTCCCTGGGATCGGTCTCGACGACGCCGAAGTCGATGACCGCCAGCATCACGCCGAACGTCGATGTCGACATGTATCGGTTCTCGGTTACCGCCAACCAAGTAGTCGACTTCGATATCGATACGGTGATCAACGGGCGCGGCGGTCTGGGTTCCTATCTGCGGCTGTTCAACGCGCAGGGCACGGAACTGGCCGCGAACGACAACGGGCTCGCGCCGGGTGAAGACGCGGTCGGTTTTGACGCGTATCTGCGGTACACGTTCGGTTCGTCCGGGACCTATTACCTGGGCGTGTCGAATGTGAACAACACGACCTACAATGCCACGACAGGCAACGGAGACGTGGCCGGCGGCGAGCACTCGACGGGAGAGTACACGTTGACGGTGCTGGCCTTGCCGGTCGACGAAGACGACCAGTTGTCGGAAGCCACGAGCTTCGGCTCCATCACGAAGACGCCCGA
>JALOQX010000535.1 GCA_025459265.1 Pirellulaceae bacterium
GGCAGCAGCCACCAGGACAACGAGATCGCCTGTACCGGCTGCCACCAGGTGCATGCCCAGCACGACAAGGTGCGCGACCGCGGCGCCCAGGTGGACACCTGCGTGGCCTGCCATCCGGAGCAGCGCGTGCAGATCCGCCGTCCGTCCCGCCACCCGACCCTGGAAGGCAAGGTGATCTGCTCCGATTGCCACAACGCGCACGGCTCCCCGACGCCCGGGCTGCTGGTGCGCGACAGCGTCAACGAGACCTGCTACACCTGTCACATGGAAAAGCGCGGGCCGTTCGTGTGGAACCACGAGCCGGCCAGCGAGAACTGCAGCATCTGCCACAACCCGCACGGCACGACGAACGAGAACCTGCTCAAGGCGCGGGCCGCCTTCCTGTGCCAGCAGTGCCACGAGCCGACCGGCCACCGCGGCGAGATCCCGGCGTTGACCGGTGCCAACCAGATCCATGCGCTGGCCAGGGCGTGCTCGAACTGCCACACCAACGTGCATGGCAGCAACAATCCGGGGGCTCTGGGTGGCTCCCGCTTGTACCAGCGCTGACCTCGGGAGGAATTCCATGGACAAGACGAATGCGACGCGGGCCTCCCTGGCGACGCTGACGGCGGCGCTGCTGGCCGGCGCGGGAACGGGTGCGCAGTCTGCCGAGCCGCCGCAGGAGCAGCTCACCAGGCCGGAGAGCTCGGTCAGCCTGGGCGCCGGATACGTCAGCTCGGACAACCAGCAGTTCGGCCAGTACAACGGGATGACCGACAAGGGATTCTACGGACTGTTCGACATCGACTGGGTGCGGCGCCACGACGGCAACGGTACCTGGTTGTCGCTCACCGGGCGGAACCTGGGCCTGCGCGACCGGGATCTGCGGGTGGAATTCGGCCCGCAGGGCGACTGGAACGCTTTCGTCGACTACAGCCAGATTCCGCGTTTCTATCCCTACACGATCACCACCGGCCTGTCCGGCATCGGCGGCGCGAGCCAGACCATTTCGGGCACCGGCCTGCGCAGCGTGGAGCTGGAAACCGAACGCAAGCGGATCACGCTCGGCTTCGACAAGTGGCTGCCCGCGGGCTTCGATCTGAAGCTGCGCTACCAGGACGAGCGCAAGGATGGTGCTCGTTCTACGACAACGCGCTTTCGCAGCTAAACGTGTCCGGCGCGCCGGCGTTCTTTCCGACGCCGATCGCGCTGGCGCCGAGCAACGAATCGCACCAGGTGTTCCTTTCCGGCGGATACGGCTTCACCGCGACCACGCGCGCCACCTTCCGCGCCGCCTACAGCTGGGCGACCCAGAACGACGCGTTCATCGACCCCGCCGGCACGCAGCTGACGAACGCTTCCTCCCTGGACGGCCAGGTGAATACCACTTTGCTGCAGGCCGGTCTGACCTCTCAGCCGTTGCCCAAGCTCTCGCTGCTCGCCAACGTGCGCTATCAGAATCGCAACGACGACACGCCGATCCGGCGTTACACGTTCCCGCTGAGTACCACCGACGGCAACAACGAGCCGCAGTCCTTCCGCACGCTGGCGGCGAAGCTCGAGGCAACCTACCGTCTGCCGCTCGGTTTCCGGCTGACCGGGGCGGTCGACTACGAAGACAAGACGCGCGAGGTGCCGCCGCTTCGTTCGGTGACCTACCGGCAGGATTCCGAACAGACCGCCTACCGCGTGGAGTTGCGCCGGTCGCTGGCGCAAACCATCAACGGTACGCTGGCTTACGTGCACAGCCGGCGCAGCGGCTCGGCGCTGCTGTCCGACACCAGCGTGCCGCCGTCGAACCTGGTCGCGCCGATCTCCTGGGTCGACCGCGACCGCGACCTGTGGCGGGTCAGGCTGGACTGGGTACCGCTGGAGCCGATTTCGTTGAACCTGGTGTTCGACCGCTACAGCGACGACTACGACGGCCGGTCGCTCGGTCCGCAGGACGGGGACGGTTACTTCGTTTCGGTGGATGCCGCCTACCAGCTCTCCGAGACTGTCCAGTTCAATGCCTGGGCCTCCTGGGACAGCGCCGGGATCACGCAGGACACGCGGCAGGCGACGACCCTGACCAACTGGTCCGCCGACATCCGCAATGCCAGCCAGAACTTCGGGCTCGGCGCCCGCTGGAAGCCGATGCCGCGGCTGGAGACCGGGGGCGACGTGACCTACGCCGTCGACAGCGGCAAGCATGACCTGGCCGTGATCTCGGGACCGGGGCAGGCGGTCTCGCTGCCCGAATACGACTACCGGCACACGCGGCTCAAGCTGTTCGCCAGGTACGCGCTGCGGCCGGATGCCGGACTGCGCGTCGAATACGTCTATGATCGCTGGCGGACGGACGACTGGACGTGGACCAACTGGGTCTATGCCGATGGCACGGTGATCAGCCAGGATCCGCGGCAGACCGTGAATTACATCGGCTTGTCGGGGTACTACCATTGGTGGTGACCCCCGCAGGGCGGCAGGCCTGACCGCCGGTTGCGCGCCGCCGCATCGGCCGCGGCATGCGCGCAGGCCGATGCTCCGCGCCACGGCGGCCCGTCCCGTGCGGCGTCTGCATCCTGAAACAGGCACGTGAAGGTCCTGGTCACCGGTGCCAACGGCTTCGTCGGCCGCGCGCTTTGCGAGCGCCTGTGGTCGTCGGGGATTCCGCTGCGAGAGGCTGTGCGCGACCGCGGTGCGTTCCTCAAGGCTGGGCCCGCGGCGAGTGGCGAAGTCGTGTCGGTCGGAGATCTCTCGGGCCGGACCGACTGGGTCGCGGCGCTGGACGGAATCACGCATTTGGTACACCTGGCCGGATGGGCGCACGACCTTCGGTCCTCGCCGGCAGAAGCGCAATCCTTCGCCCGGACGGTAAATGTCGAGGGCACCGAGCGTCTGGCGCGGCAGTCGGTCGCGGCCGGCGTGCGCAGGTTCGTATTCATGAGTTCGGTCAAGGCGGTTGCGGAGAGAAGCGGCGTGCTGCCGCTGAGCGAGACCGCTGCGCCAGCGCCGCAGGACGCTTACGGAGCCTCCAAGCTCGAGGCCGAGCGGGTTCTCTGCGAACTGGCCCGTGCCGGTGGGATGGAAACGGTGATCGTGCGCCCGCCGCTGGTCTATGGGCCGGGCGTGCGGGCAAACTTCCTGCGCTTGCTGCG
>JALOQX010000056.1 GCA_025459265.1 Pirellulaceae bacterium
TCGGCAGGAGCCTCGCCCTCCCGGCTCGGCAGGAGCCTCGCCCTCCCGGCTCGGCAGGAGCCTCGCCCTCCCGTGTGCGCCTCGCCCTCCCGTGTGCGCCTCGCCCTCCCGGGTCGTCTCACTCCGTCCTCCGCCCTCCGTCCTCTGTCCTCCGCCCTCCGTCCTCCGCCCTCCGCCCTCTGTCCTCCGCCCTCCCTTCCGTCATTCCGCGTAGCGGGCCAGGTACGCGCGGACGCGCACTTTGCGGGCGGTGTTCTCGCTGCTCATGTAACGCACCGTTCCGAACACGGGACGTTCGGGGCCCCAGGGCCGGTCGTAGCGGCCCAGGCACCAGAAGATGCCGCTGTACGAGTTCGGATCGCGACCGTCGAGCGCATATTTGTTGTTCAATTCGATCAGGATTTGCAGGGCATCCTCGGGTTGCCGCGACCACTCGAGGATTTTTTTGCCCCAGAGCATGCGGAGGTAATTGTGGATTTTTCCTTCGCGGCGCAATTGGCGCTGGGCGGCATTCCAGAGCGGGTCGTGGGTCTCAGCTGCTTCAAACTGGTCGAGCGAATAGACGTGTTCGCGCGGGTCCCGCCTGTGCTTGTCCAGCGTCTCACGCGCCCACGCCGGGAGCGCGTCGTACTGATCGTAATCCTCCTGCTGCGCACACATGTTGAAGCCGATTTCACGCCAGGTCACCAGTTCGTCCAGGAAGGACTCGACCGGGCGACTCGCGCCCCACCACCCTTCGGCACTGCCGGTGGCCCGGCCGGTAACTCGTGCGGGATGCCAATCGTCGCGGGCGGCGGTCTGGCAGAATACGTCGTGGACCGAAATATGGCCGGCGTGGAGATAAGGCGAGAGTCCGCTGGCTACATCGTCCTCCGGCTGGTTCCGCTGGTCCGCGTAGCGTGCGAGTTTCCGATCGAGGAACTCGCGGAGCGTGCGCTGGGCGGCCTGGGAGCCACCCGGCAGCGGCGCGGGCGGCACGCCATGGTCAATCGGCAGACGTCGCAAGCCATCGCCCGGCTCGCAGCAGGCAGCGAGGTCGGCCATAGGCCAGCGGCGTAGGACAGACGGAGGTAGCTGATCAAGTCGAGGGATGCGTAGTCCCGTCAGGGGCACGGCAGCAGGCATCGCCATCAAGTGATCCAGCAGGTTCTGCTGGAGAAAGCGACGGAAATCGAAGGCCCGGGAAAACACCTTGGGCGCGGCCCGCAGGGGCAGCAGTCCGTTGGAATCAACCAGTTCAAAGCGGACCGGGATCTGCCGAGCGGCGGCGGCGTACATGTGCGGCAGGAAAAAACAGGGAAAATCGTCACTCACCACCACGGTTGCGCGCGCCGCCAACGCGGCCACCAAACCGCGACCCGCACCCGGCTGCGGCTCGAGGTAGGGGTAATACAGCACCCGAGCACGCCGCACGTGGGCGGCGTTGTCCGCCATGCCTTGGACCAGGAAGCCGTGGATCCGGTCGTTCGCCCAGCGGTAGCCGCATCGCAGCGCCTCAAGAATCACCAGTGGCTTGGACAGCTCACTGGCCCACTCGATGGCCCGCTGGAGACTGTAGTTCCACGTCGTGCGGCGATAGGCCGTCATCCAGTACAGGACGTAATCCTGTTGCGGCACCGGGGGGTGCTCCCCCAGAGCGCGAATCCGGATCGCGGGCACAGGCTCCATCAGGCGACGCCTCCTCGGGGTATCGTAGGCGGTTGACAACTGGTCAAAACCGCCGGGTCGGCTATGCTGCGCATAGTGATTGTGACACTTGGAGGAACACGCGACCATGTCCCAAATGACGGTATCGGCACCGGGCCCGACGCTCGAGCGGATGGAGTGCATGGAAGTCTGGGGGGGGAATTGTGGCGTCGACCGAGCGTTCCGCATGCCGGGGCTGGAGGTGTGGATCTACAGCAAGCCACACGGTGATTCGGACGCTGGAGGCGATGTGTATTACCTGTCGTCGTGTGCTTCCGGCCGCATTACGCGGATGCTGTTGGCCGATGTGAGCGGACACGGTGCGGAAGTCAGCGGACTGGCGACCGCGCTGCGCGATCTGATGCGTCGCCATGTGAACCATGTGAACCAGTCGCGGTTCGTGGAGCGGATGAACCGCGAGTTTGCGCGGTTACCGAGTGAAGGGTCGTTCGCGACGGCTTTGGTGGCCACGTTTTTTCAGCCGACACGGCGGCTGACGGTCTCCAACGCCGGGCATCCGTACCCCCTCCTCTATGATGCCACTCAGCAAAGCTGGTCAATGATTGTGGAACCCGAGCATTCGGAATCCGAGTTGGCCAACATGCCATTCGGACTGCACGACCGCACCCGTTACGTGCAGTCGCAGCGGGTGCTCAGCCCGGGCGACATGGTGTTGTTTTACAGCGATGCGGTGAATGAGTCGGTGGACACGGCTGGCAATCTGCTCGGCGTCGAGGGAGTATTGAAGACCATGTCGGAACTCGGCGACACACCCCCCGAGGAGCTGCTGCACGCCCTGCGGTCGAAGATCGCTCGGGAGGGGAGCGACAGCCGGCATGACGATGACTTGACGATGCTGCTCTGCCGGGCGACGGCCACGGGCACGACACTGCGCAATAATTTGCTGGCCCCGTTGCGACTGCTCCGACCCGTGACGGATAATACCGTCCTGCGGCAGACTGCCCCTGAATAGAGCGCGCGGCGGGACCCTAGGGAGACGGCCCGCCCGGAGCCTGCAAGACGGCGGGAGCACCGACGATGAGAATCGCAGTGGTCGGGAGCGGCATCAGCGGGAACCTGATCGCCCGCCTGCTGCATGCGGAGCACGAGGTGCACGTTTTCGAGTCGGCGGCTTATGCCGGCGGCCACACGTGCACGGTGGACGTCGAGTTGGACGGCGTCCGCGGGGCGGCCGACGTCGGCTTCATGGTGTTCAACGAGCGGACGTATCCCCGTTTCGTGCAGCTGCTGCGCTGGTTGCAGGTTCCGTCCCAGAGGAGCGACATGAGCTTCAGTGTGCGCTGCGAGAGCAGCGGGCTGGAGTATCAGGGGAGTTCGCTCAACGGGCTCTTCGCCCAGCGCGCCAACGCGGTGCGGCCACGCTTCCTCCGCATGCTCTACGATATCGCTCGTTTTAATTCCCGTGCGACCGACGCCGCGGCCTCCGGCGAGCTGGACGACGGCACGACGGTGCGGGAATTCCTGGCGGACTGCCGCGTGGGGGCTGCATTCGAGCAGCACTATCTCGTACCGATGGTAGCCGCCATCTGGTCGGCCCGTCCTGCGGCGATCCTGGACTATCCCGCCCGGTTCCTGGTGGGGTTTCTGCGCAATCACGGCCTCTTGCAGCTGCGAGATCGTCCGCAGTGGCAGACGATCACGGGCGGGGCGCGGCACTACGTGCGGCGGCTGCTCGAACCGCTGGGCGACCGCGTGCGGCTGGGCTGTGGTGTGCATTCTGTGCGGCGGCAGGCGGGGCACGTGGACGTGCAGCCGGTCCGCGGCGCGGTCGAGCGATTCGACCGCGTCGTGTTGGCGGTGCATGCCGACCAGGCGCTGGCCATGCTGAGCGACGCGACCGACCAGGAGCGGGAGATTCTGTCGGCGTTCCCGTACCAGGAGAACGACGCCGTGTTGCATACGGACGTGTCGGTGCTGCCGCAGCGGCGGCGGGCCTGGGCGAGCTGGAACTATCACCTGGCGGCCAGCGAGTCGCCGGCGGCCACCGTGACGTACGATCTGTCGCGACTCCAGCGGCTCCCCGTGCGGAAACCTCTGCTGTTGACGCTTAATCGGTCACACGCCATCGCGCCGCAGACAATGGTGCGGCGTTTCGCCTTTGCGCATCCGGCCTATACACAGGCGTCCATCGCGGCGCAGCGGCGGTTTGATGAAATCAACAACGTG
Source organism: Pirellulaceae bacterium (assembly GCA_025459265.1). GTDB lineage: Bacteria > Planctomycetota > Planctomycetia > Pirellulales > Pirellulaceae > JAAYDI01. The sequence continues at coordinate 3,874 of JALOQX010000056.1, forward strand.
CGGCGCACGTACTTCTGCGGCGCCTACTGGGGCTACGGCTTCCATGAAGACGGTGTTAACAGCGCGCTGGCCGTAGCCCGCTATTTCGGCAAGGACTTGGGGTCATGCACAGCTGCTTCTACGCCGGGCGCGTCGTGCACGCCCGCTACCGGCCGGTGAAGCATCGCTTCCGGTACCGGCTGTTCATGCTGTACCTGGACCTCGCCGAGTGGCAGGAGTCGGCGGAACTGCAGCAGCTGCTCCCCACGCGGCGATTCCGGAAACCAGCGTTTCGGCGTGAAGATCATCTGGCCGGCTGGAACGGACCGCTCGATGCGGCCGTGCGGCGACTGGTCGAAGTCCGCACCGGCCGTTGCCTGACCGGACCGATTCGTCTCCTCACGCAACTGCGGTCGTTCGGTTACTACTTCAGCCCCTTGAATCTGTTCTACTGCTTCGACACCGCCCAGCGGCTCGATACGGTCGTGGCGGAAGTCAACAACACGCCCTGGCGCGAACAGCACCTCTACGTGTTGTGGGAGGGCAACTGTACAGGGCGCGGGCGGGCGCTACAGTTTGTACATCGCAAGGAATTCCATGTTTCGCCGTTTATGGATATGAACGCGGCGTATCACTGGAGCGTCAGCCTGCCGGAGGAGAGGCTGCATGTGCACCTGGCGAATGTCGAACCGGAGGGTCGGCTTTTCCATGCGGCAATGTCGCTCACCCGCCTCCCCGCGTCGCGGTCCAACCTGCGGCGGCTGCGGGTGCGGCACCCCTGGATGACGGGGCAGATCGTCGGCGCAATTCATTGGCAAGCTCTGCAGCTATGGTGGAAGAAATGTCCGTTCTACACGCACCCGAACAAACGTCCACCGACCACCGGCGACACCACCTGACGGACCGCGGATCACCCGGCGCACGGCCGTGCGGCGCACGACGCGCCAACCTGGTCGAGCGATTCCTGAAGCGTCGGCTGCACCTCGCGCTGGACCGCATGACGGTCGGGCGACTGCGGATTTGCGACGGCGCGGAGCACGCCGTGTTCGGCACCGGCGGGGCGGCGCCTGAGTTGGATGTGCAGCTCACGGTGCGCGATCCGCGGGCGTACACGACGATTGCCCTGAGTGGCAGCCTGGGAGCGGCGGAAGCCTATGTGCGCGGCTACTGGGATACCGATGACCTGATGGCTGCGCTGCGGCTGTTCCTGGTCAACGGGCCCGCCCTGTCGGCGATGGATCGAGGGGGGGCGCGGTTACTTGCGCCGGCGCGGGCGCTGTGGCGATGGTGGCGGCGCAACACGCGCGCCGGCAGCCGCCGCAATATCGCCGAGCACTATGACCTGAGCAACGATTTCTTCAGCCTGATGCTGGACCCGACGATGACTTATTCCAGCGGCATCTTTCCCCATGCCGACGCGACGCTCGAAGAGGCCTCCCTGGCCAAGTACGATCGCATCTGCCGCAAACTCGCCTTGGGTCCTCGCGATGAAGTCCTGGAGATCGGCACGGGCTGGGGCGGATTTGCCATCTACGCGGCGCGGGAATACGGTTGCCGCGTCACGACCACGACCATCTCGGCGGCCCAGTTCCGCGGCGCCCAGCAGCGGATTCGCGCCGCGGGGCTGGAAGATCGCGTGCGGCTCCTGCAGCAGGATTATCGCGACCTGCAAGGCACGTTCGACAAGCTTGTGTCGATTGAAATGATCGAAGCCGTGGGCGAACAATCGCTCGACACGTTCTTCCGACAATGCGCGCGGCTGCTCAAGCCGGACGGCATGCTGCTGCTGCAGGCCATCACGATCGCCGACTGCCTGTACGACGACTACCGCCGGTCCATCGATTTCATCAACCGCTACATCTTCCCGGGCGGCTTCCTGCCGTCGCTGTCCGCGATGCTCGCCTCGATCCGTCGCCGCACCGATTTCCGCGTGCTGCAGCTGGAGGAATTCGGCGACCACTACGTGCGCACGCTCTCCACCTGGCGTGAGAACTTCCTGGGCAACCTCCACCAGGTCTACGCCCTGGGGTTCGACAACCGGTTCGTGCGGCTGTGGGACTATTACCTCTGCTACTGCTCCGCCGGATTCCGGGAGCGGAATATCGGTGTCAGCCAACTGCTGCTGACCAAGCCGCACTGCCGCCGCGCACCGATCCTGCCGGGACTGTGACGCACCGTGGACGGCACCGCCGCGTCCCGTCACCCGGCGAAGGCGGCGAGGAATTTTTCGCGCAGCGGGTCGGGCAGGGGCGGTGTGGCACCCGATTGCGTGGCGACGTAAGCGGCCACGGCATTTGCCTGTTCGGAGATCTCGGCCAGGCTCCAGCCGGCCCACAGACCCAGCGTGGCGGCGGCGGCGAACGCGTCGCCGGCACCCACGGTGTCGGCCACGTCGGCGGCCACGCCCGGATGATCCAGCCACTGGCCGTCCCGGTAGATCAGACTCCCCTGGTCTCCCCGCGTGAGGATGATCGTGGGCACCAGATAATGGTCCGCGATCTGCTGGATCTGTTCGCGCGGCGCGCCGGAGATTTCCAGCATCTCGGCCACGGTCGGCAGTTCGTCGTCGTTGAGCTTCAACACGTTCGCCAGGCGCAGGGACGCGTCCAGGCAATTGCGCGAGTAGAACTGCTGGCGGAGATTGACGTCGAGCACCTTCAGGGCGCGGGAGGGAGCCCGCTTGACCAACGCGCGAATGGTCGCACGGGAGGGCTCGCTCCGCTGCGCGAGTGTACCGAAACAGACGGCGTCGGCGCGACTCACCAGCTGCTGGGCGGCGGGCGTCAGTTCCAGACGGTCCCAGGCCACCCGCTCATGAATGGTAAACGTCGGGTGCCGCGCCGTGTCGAGCTTGACCGAGACGGTTCCGGTGGGCGCAGGCACCGTCTGGACGTGCTCGCCGTTGACGCCCCACGATGCCAGGCGCTGACGCAGCTCGTGTCCCAGCGGGTCGTCGCCCACGGCCGACACGAGGGACACGTCGGCGCCAAGCTGATGCGCGTGATAGCTGAAATTCGCCGGTGCCCCACCCAGTTGTTTTCCCGCGGGGAGCAGATCCCAGAGCAGTTCCCCGATGCCGATCACAAATGGACGACGCGGTGTCATTCGATTCCAAGTTCCTTTTGAATGTCTTCGAGAGGAATCCCCTTGGTTTCTGGCATGACCAACAGAACCCACAGGAGCTGAAACACCATCATGACCGCGTAGAAGGCGAAGGTGTGGCCACCGGACGCCGCCGCAAACATCGGGAACGTCCAGGAGATGGCCGCCGCCATGACCCAGTGCGTGAAGCTTCCCAGGGCCTGACCCCGAGCCCGCACGCGGTTGGGAAAGATTTCGCTGATGAATACCCAGATCACGGCGCCTTGTCCGAAGGCGTGTGAGGCGATGAACACCAACAGGCTGGCCAGGACGATGGTACCACCCCAGCCCACCGCCTGATTTGCCTGGGCCGCGGCTGCCGTCGCCAGCCGCAACGCCTCCTGGTTCGCTTCGCTCGGAGTGGTGGCGATCAGCTCCCGCGCCCGTTCCACCACCGTCCCGGCATCCATGGACGCCGAAAACTCCGCACCGTACGCGTAAAACGCCGCGGCCGTGCTCGCCAGGCTCAGGATGTAGCCCAGCGACCCGACCAGCATCAGCCGGCGACGCCCGAAGTGATCGATCACCAGCATCGCCAGCACGGTAAAGACCAGGTTTGTGCCACCGACGCCGACCGACTGCAACAGTGCCGAACTCTTGTCCGCTCCCGCCATGCTGAAAATGTGCGGCGCATAGTACATCAACGCATTGATGCCCGAGAGTTGGTTGAACACGGCGATGGCCACCGCCAACAGGATCGGTTTGGCGTACGCCCGCTGAAACAGCGGCTCGCGCATCGAGTGGTGGGCAAAGTCCAGCGACGCCTGAATCTCCTGGATTTCTCGCGCCACGGACGCATCGTCGTTGCCCAGTCGTCGCAAAACCTCCCCAGCCTCACTCACGCGTCCCTGCGACACCAGCCATCGGGGGCTGAAGGGCGTCAAGCACAGCAGCAGGCAGAACGCCGCGGCAGGCAACGCCTCGACACCAAACATCCAGCGCCATTCCGTGGCGCCCAGGTCGAGGCCGGCCAGCAGATAATTCGAGAAAAACGCCAGCAGAATCCCCAGCACGATGTTGAATTGCGTGACCGCCACCAGCCGCCCACGCAGCGCAGCGGGCGAGATTTCGGCAATGTACATCGGCGATACCACCGAAGCGCCGCCCACGCCCAGACCGCCCAGAAAGCGGAAAAACAGAAACGAATACCAGTCCCAGGCCAGGGCACTGCCCACGGCCGAAATCAGGTACAACGCCCCGATCACCATCAGCACCCGGCGACGCCCGATCAGGTCCGCCGGTCGCCCCACGAGGATCGCGCCCAGAATCGTCCCGATCAGCGCACTGGCTACCGTGAAGCCGAGCGCAAAACTCCCCAGCTCGTAGACGGTTTCCAGCGCCGTCGTCGTCCCGGAAATCACCGCCGTGTCAAAGCCAAACAAGAGCCCGCCGAGCGCTGCGATCAGCGTGCATCCGATCAAGTAGGGTTTCCCTCGCATCCGTCCTCGCCATCGTGGTCTAAGGCGTGACATGCACACTCCGTCACCCTGACGGCCGGTGCCTACCCCCTGAATGTACCGTCGTCCCCGACACTTTCAATCGTCCGGCGGTGGAAAGTCCGCCGCAATTGGACAGGCCGATCTTGACGATAGTGACTGTGGGCCGGTACCTTGCCGCGCGCCCGTCGGACCGGCCGGGTCACCCATCGCCCCCCTTCACGGAGGAAGGACATGCGACACCGCTTACAATTCGTCATCGCCGTGGCTTCCGTTGTGACGCTCGCCGGACCACTGCGGGTGGACGCCCAAGATGAAACGCTGAGTTCCGATCCCACCTTCTCGCCACCGAGTGCGCCAGAAACAGGTCCGCCAGCCTGGACAACCCCGGCGCGAGTTGCCGGTCAAGACCGCGGAGTCGAGGCGCGGCGCTGGGCCCAACGCAACGGCGGCTGGCTGGGTGAGCGTCCCGACACCGGCCGACCGCCCACGCTGGACGAATTGCGAGCCCACCTGATCTCGCGAGGCATCGATCCGGTGGCCATCGACCAGCGGATCGCGCGGATTCGGGAAGCTCGCCGTCGCGGTCTCGCGGTTCGCGAGGCCGCCGGAGTCGACATACCGCCTGACGCGAAGCCGGACGCCGTGCCGAGATCCGACCGCGGCGTCGAGCCCACCACGGTTGTCGAACCTCGATTGGCACGCTTGCGCGACTCTCGCGGCGACTTCGGCCGCTTCGGCCGACAGGTGCCCGTCAACGCCGGCTGGGAACAGGCCCAACTCCAGTCGCGCCTGGTGCGTCAGGGAATCCCTCCACAGACGCTGAATGCACGTCTGGGCAGGCTGGACGGAGCATCACCTGACGGCACCGCACCGGTCGGGCCGGCAGTCGGTGGTGGAGCGGGTCGTATCCGCTCCCGACGCTGATTCACCCGACCTGACCCGAGGCCTGATACGACGAACCGCTGAACCAGTTCCCTCTTGCCGTCACCGCGGGGGCGGTGGATCGTCCAGTCCGTCAAGGGCTATTTGCAGCGCCTGCTGGGGGTAAGAGGGATGGCTGAGGGGGTGATGTGGCGAACGAGCTTGACTGCGCAAGCCTTGCGGCACGACCCGCTTCCCTGGCGGCACACGCACCGCGCGCTCGGCGCGGCCTCTCGGGTGAGACCTTGCCGCTCTTGGTAATCGCCATCGCCTCGTCCATCGCATTGCCGCCAGTGCGGTCGGCAGCCCAGACTGCGGAGACGGCAGCGAAGGCGGCGGAGACGAAGGCCGCGGAGACACCCTGGATCGAGGCTGCGGAGACACCCTGGGTCAGTCCGCTTGTATCCGCTTCCCTGCACCACGCTCCCGCGACGACGCCGCCGTCTGGAGGCCTGGATGTCTCGGACCTGGATGCCCTGACCGACCAGGAACTGATCGACCTGTACATCACGATGTCGGACGACTCGCTGCGGTCCGTGGTCGCGGACCAAGCCGCGCTGGTCGTCCCTGGCCGCTTTCTGGTCCAGCTCGGTTACACGTTCAGCCTGCACGAGAGTGCTGGTTGGCGGGACATCACCCACACCGTCCCCGAACTGCTGCTCCGGTACCGCTGGCACGAACGCGTCGAGTTGCGTGTCGCCTGGGCCGGTGTGACGTACGACGGGCTGACCGACCGGGCATCCGGCGTTACCGACTGGGATACTCACCTGTCCGATCCGGCCGTCGGTTTGCGTGTGGCCCTCATGGCGCAATCCGGCTGGCTGCCCCGCATGTCGGTGACCGTCTCCTCGCCTCTGAACGTCGACTCCAACACGGCCTGGGTCGATCGCTTCGATCCCTTGGTAGGACTGGGTTACAGCTGGGTGTTCCGCGAGCGCTGGATCATGTCGGGCATGTCGGCGCTCGTCTGGGTGCGTGAGGACGATCAACGCTATCTCGACTTCCATCAGACCGTCTCGATCGACCGACTGGTGGGCGAGCGATGGACCGTTTCATTCGAATGGACCGGGCTGTTTCCGGAGCACGCGCGATGGGACGGACTCGGCTCGGCCGCCGGTCCCGGCGTGTCCTACTGCCTGACCCCGAACCTGCAGCTGGATTGGGTCACGCTGTTTGGCCTCGACGCTGACTCCCCGGACGTGCTCACCCAAGTGCTCATGTCGTGGCAGTTCTAAGTGGCGGGAGTCAATCGTCCGCAGTGCCCTCCTGGGGTGGCAGCGGCACGCTCTGCCAACCTTCGGTCCCGAACCGAACGTCCCGTTCGGCGAACTCCCACACGACCACCCGCTTATTAGCCAACAACGCCGGCCGCCGATGCAACTCCTGTCGCACCAGCGTCGAAGCGCCGCCATCGTTGACCAGCGACATGACGGGTTGTTGCAGGGCCAGCGCCAGGTGGGCCACGAACCCGGCGCCCCCGGGCTCGTCAAGCTGATAGATGCGCAGGAAGCTGTCGCCCAGCACCAAGACCGGCGCCTGCGGATCGTCCGTGTACGGGGCGCCGTCATCCCGCTCGACTACCTGCTCGCACTCGACCTGCTCCGGGCCGATCTGCCGGGCGATGACTTCGACACGGAGCATTTCCACCAGGTCGCCGGGGCGCAGGGTCGTGACACGGCGTGTCGTGTACGACGTAGTCGCAGCTCCCACCTCACCGCGGGCCAGAAGACGCTCGGCCACGGCCTCTGCGGCCAGACGCATTCCGGTGGGCGACCAGTGGCTGTCCTGCCGCAGGTACAGAGTCGGCGCGGCGGCGGGCAAAGCTTCGCGACGGGCGCGAGCGTACAGGGCAAACAGGTCGACCACGTCGAGGCCCGCGTCCTGGAGACGACGCAGCAAATCCGCCGTGCTCGCCGACTGGCACAAAGACCCAGCGGCAGCGCGTGCCGTCAGCTGATCGGGATAGACCGACTCCTTGTTCGGCACGGGCACGACCACCAGCGCGATACCGCGGGTCGCCAACTGATCGCGGAAGTCCAGTATGGCCGAGGCCGCGTCCGGTACGCGATCATCGGCTTGCCGCGTCACGTAATCGAAGCTCGGCCGATAGAACAGCCACCGGTCGCAGCCCACGACGACGTTTTCGCCGAGATCACGCAGGAGCAGCCACTGGGCTGTCTGCATCCACGGGCGCGTCCGCCGGACGACCCAGTTGTCCTCGGTCACGCGCTGCTCGAACCGGCGCAATCGCTCGGCGTTTGGCCAGCCGCTCATCACATCCAGCAGCGGCGATTTCCTTCCCGCGGCTCGGTCCAGACCGAACTGGATGATCCCGGGTCCGACCAGCATGGACACGAACGCCAGGGAGAGGGCAAGTTGGTACTTCCGCGTGCGCATCGAGCCAACTTCAAAACTGAAAGTACAGAAACGGACTGAACGACTGCGCGAACATCGCCATCAACGTCACCGCGAACAGAGGGAGTACCAGCAGGACCTTCCCCCAGTGCATGTGCTCGACCCAATCGTGAGCCTGCACGGGCGCCAGCACGCACGCCAGGCACACGACCATATGCACGACGCTGGCCGGCGCATAGAACAGGGCGGCCGGCAGTGCGGTCGTGGCATCGGCTCCGGACAGGCCGCTCATCCACCCGAAATAGCGCCCCGCGTCGGTCAGCGTCGGCGCGCGGAAGATGACCCACGAACCGAGTACGAGAACCCAGGTGCAGGCGACCCGCGCGGCCGCCGGCAACCGGTCATACCAGCTTCGCTTGCCGCGCATCCGCTCGCCGGCCAGCCACAGGCCGTGGTATGCGCCCCAGCAAAGAAACGTCCAATTGGCGCCGTGCCACAGGCCACCCAGCAGCATCACGATCGTCAGATTCACATACGTGCGGCGCGGCCCGCGGCGGTTACCCCCCAGCGGAATGTAGAGATAGTCGCGCAGAAAGGTGCTCAGCGATATGTGCCACCGCCGCCAGAAGTCGGTGATGCTTTCGGCGCGATACGGCGCGTCAAAGTTCCGGAGGAATTCGAAACCGAACATGCGTCCCAGCCCCACAGCCATGTCCGAATAGCCGCAGAAATCGAAGTAGATCTGGAACGCGTAAGCGCAGACGCCGTACCAGGCATCCCCTGTGCACAACGACTGCGCCTCAAATGCCGCGTCCGCCAGCTCGCCCACCGGGTTGGCCAGCAGGACCTTCTTGGCCAGCCCCAAGATGAACAGCGCCACCCCGGAGGAGAATCGATCGAGATCGTGCGTGCGTGCGACCAGTTGGCCAGCGACGGTGACGTAGCGGACGATGGGCCCGGCGATCAGTTGCGGAAACAGGGCGATGTAACAGGCGAAATCCGTGAAGGCGCGTGCCGGAGCCGCCACACCCCGGTAGACGTCCACGGTGTAGCTCAGCGCCTGGAACGTGTAGAACGAGATGCCGATCGGCAACAGGACATCCAGCACCGGCCAGGGAGGGATGTGCCACCACGCGAACAGCGCATTGACATTCGTCTGCAGGAACGTGCAGTACTTGAAGAAGCCAAGCAAGGCCAGGCTCAGGCCGGCCGCCACGGCCACGCTCCACCAGCGCTGCTGCGCTGTGGCCGTGGGACGCGCGAGGAACGCCACACAGGCGTAGTTGATGACCGTGACGCCCAGCATCAGCAGGACGAACCAGGGGTTCCACCACCCGTAAAAGACGTAACTCACGCCCAGAAGCCACGCATTGCGCAGACGCGAGACGAGCGCGGGGGAACACCCCAGCCGCGGCAGCAGTCCCGACAGGGCGTAGTAACCGGCCAGCACCAGTGGCAGGAACCAGCAGAGGAACAGGTAGGTGCTGAAGACCATGCGGCAATTACGGCTCGGCCAGATTGGTCCACACGGCCCAGTACAGCGTGCCGGTATCCTGCCCGAAATACTTGTTCACGACGCCGCCCATGAAGTGGTCTTCCAGCGGTGCGTCCAGCGCCAAGCGGTGGACCTGCCCGGTTTCGAAAGCACGCAGGTTTCCGCCGATGCCCTCCACGCGCGCATCGGCCGCCGCCGCGCGCGGCAGCCAGGGATTGTAGTGCGCGACATACAGCGTGCTGCCCGGCAGCTCGCCGCGATGCACCGTCACGACTTCGTACTTCAAGATCGTGGCGTAGTTGTACAGGTCTCGCTGAAAAATCGCCCCCTCGGGAATCTCCACCAGTCGGGCGGTCACCTCAATCGTGCCGCGCGCCGCCAGTTCCGGGTCACGTGGCGCGGCGCGGTCTGCATCGGCCGCGGACCGGCAGGCAGCCAGCAGCAGGCCGGCCAGCAGCCAACCGACTGCCAGGCGTTCACGCTGGTGCGTTCGCGTGCGCGTTCCGATCATGGCTCACTCGCTCTCCCGCTCGCATCCATCTCAGCCAGGGTCCAGTGCGGCTCCCAACCGGGTCCGAGATCCAGGCGAGGTCCGCGCTGGGCCTCGGGACATCGCCGACGCAATTCGGCGTCGTCGTCGCCCAGCATGGGCGTGTCCGCCCAGCGAATCAGCGCCACGGTCGTCTGCGACTGATCGACCCGGCCGAGATCCTCCACGCTCCGCGTAAAGACGATGTAGCGCCCGTCGGGCGACACACAGGCCCCGTAAATGTGCCGCGCGTGTTCCAGATACAGCGGGCTCCGCTGCTGCCCATCGCGGGATGCCGTCCACAACTCGGCTCGGCCACCCTGCGGCGGAATAATGCCCCGCGCATAGACGACTCCCCGGGCATCGGGCAGCCAGTCGGAAGTGCAGTTGTACCGATCCGTTTCGCTGATCGCCGTGATGTCCCCCGCAACGCCGCTGACAACGCCGATGTTCCAGAACGGTCCCAAGCCGTTGGCGGTGCCTGTCCAGGCTGTGCCGTCCGGCGACCACACCAGCTGATTGACGATACCGCGCCGCGGCAACTGCTTGACCTGCTGGCCTGTGTCCAGTTCGATGATGCGGATCCCTGGCGGTGCCAGACAGGCGATGTGACGGCTGTCCGGACCCCAGGAGGCCCACGGAAAGGCGCGGCCGCGGCTGACCGGCTCGCCCCCGTCCGACTGCGCGATCACGAGCTCGTGTGCGCCGTACGTATCGTTCGCCACGGGCTCATCAACCGGTTGTCGGAACCACAGCAGGCGCTGACCGTCGGGGGAAAATCGCGGTCCTGTCTCGCTGTACGCGGGCGTGCTTGTGATCGGTTGCCGCTGCGAACCATCGGGACGCATCCGCCACAGGTCCCAGTCCCCTCGCGGGGAAACGGCGCTGACGACGAGCCATCCTTGGGAACGCACTTCAGCGGCCAGCAGCTGTGCCGCCTCGCGCGCGCCCATGTCTGCCGAGTCGGCATCTTTGCCGGGCGCGGCGCGGGTGGTGTGCGCACCCGGGAGTTCGCTGAGCGTCCAATCCGGCTCCCAGCCGACGGGCAGCGTGAGCAACGGGCCGCTGCCCGCGCCGGGGTGGGCCGCCCGCAGCTGGCTACTCGTGCCGCCGATCATCGGCGCATCGCTCAACCGGATCAGCGCCATCGGCGCGCCGGCACGGCCCGGATCGCCATCCTCTTCCATGTTGCCGGTGAACACGACGTACTCGCCGTCCGGCGAGATCCGCCCACCATAGACGTGACGCCCATCTTCGGCGTACACCAGTTCGCGCGTGCTGCCGTCAGCGCGTGCGCGCCAGAGCTGGGTCCAGCCGTATCCCTGGTTCGCCGTCTGGCCGGGCGGCCGCCACGAGAAAATCACCTGCTGCGAATCGGGAAACCAGTCCGGCGTGCAGCAGTCGATACGATTGATGGCGCTCGCGTCGCCCGTCGCGGCATGCATGCGGGCAATGCTCCAGCTTTCCCCGAATGAGTTCGCCACGCCGCACAGCCACTGCCCGTCCGGCGACCAGGTCAGCTGCTGAAAGAAGCCTTGACGTTTGAGCGTCCGCACGACGCCACGCGACTCACGATCCACGATCAACACGCCCTTGATCGTGAGGCAGGCGATCTGCTCGCCGTCCGGACTCCAGCTGGCCCAGGGGTACTGGCCATCACTGCCCAGGGCGATCGGCTCGGTACCATCGCTACGGGCCATTACGAGACATCCCTGGGTGCCGTGCTGGTTGCTGTCGATCACTTCGGTGCGTGCCATACGGCGGTAGAGCAGGTGGCGCGCATCGGGGGAGAAGAGACCGGCGAATTCGTGCTGATCGGGTGTCCGCGTCAGGTTGCGCACGTGCGAACCGTCCGGCCGGCACAGGAACAGATCCCAGTCCCCGGCGCTGGAGCGGGCGGCGTAGCAGAGCCAGCCGCGGTCCCGCACTTCCGCCGCCAGTGCGGCCACAGGTTCGGAATCCTCGAACGCGCCGCCGGCGGCGGCCGCTGTTGCGCCCGCGGCAATGTTGAGCACGGCGATCCAGGTCAGCCAGTGTGTCGTCACAGGCGCGGGCATTGAGCACCCAGAGGTGAACGGGTTACTTCGCGTCGGCCGCGGGCGGATGGCCCACCAGGCGCGGATTCCGGGCGTTGTGCAGGAACTCCCATTTGGCGGGCGGCACCACCGGTTGGAGGCTGCGCAGCGCGGCAACGGGCGACACGGCCGACGCGGCCGTCAGACGCAGGGTCACGATCTGCTGCGGTCGCAGTGTGAGCTGGTACCGCGGTCCGCCGGCAAGCACCTGACGGTGCCCACCCAGGAGGTCTGTCTGGAACGCCTGTCCGTGCGGCAGCCGCACCGTCACCGCCGCGGGGCCCGCCTGGCCCAGGCATTCGACCAGCCGCAGTTCCAGCTCGTCTCCGTCGCGCCGCATCGCCTCCAGAATCACGTTGTCCGAGGTCTCGACCCACACCTGAGCGTCGGCCACGGTGGCGTCGCAGGCCGTGAACACGGGCGAGTTGTATTCCCACGCCATCTGCGGCACGCGGGCTTGCGACCAGTCCTCGTCGTGCGCATACAGCGCATACTCGAACACTTGCCTCCCGCGCCCGCTCAGCCACGTCGACGGTTCGCTGAAGGGCCGATCGTGGATCTTCCACGACAGGGCATACGCGTCGGACGTGTTATGCAGCAGCAGGATCGGAGTCTTGCCCACGAGTTCGCGACCGGGTACACCCCGATCCAGGATCGCCACGCCGCCACCGCCGGCCAGCGTGTAGTCGGAGTAGCGGATCGCGGGCAGAATGCCCTGTGTCACGCCGGGAAGGTGCGTGTGGTGACCTGCCCAGCCGCCGTGCGAAAACCCGTAGGGGATGCCGCGGCGCACCTGGGTGATCGTATCGGCCAAGGGAAACTCGACCGATACCACCGTCCCTCCCGGGACGTCGCTGAGCTCGGTATGGAAATCGATGCGCGGCGAATTGCGATAGAACCGCACCACGCGCCGCAACGCGCCGCCGCCCGGCAGCCGGCTGCGAATGTCCGCCATCGTGGCCACGGGCCCGGTGACGACCGAAACGGTCGGGGCCGCCGCGTCAGGGGAGGCGGGAAGCAGTTTGCGTGCGGCTTTCGGGGGCGTATTGTGAACGTCGCTGGGCGACTCGGCCAGCACGACATTCGCGGGGCCGCCCAGCACCTCGCGTCCGGATGGTTTGAGCCGGAGCGACCGCAGGGCGCCGGTCTGCGGATCGAGCTGCGCATCGTAGTACCGCGTCGTGATGACGGCCTCCGGCGCAACGTCGGCCGGGGCGGCGAGAGCGCCGCGCGGTTCCAGCCTGGCCGTGGTGACGCCGAGCGACTCAAGCGGCAGATCCACCAGCGTGACGGCCGCGTCCTCGGCGCTCTGGCAAGGAACGCCGGCCAGTTGTTGATTGGCCGGCAAGCGCAGTTCGACAGGCGCCGCCCGGCGTCCCGTCACGGTATTGAGTAGGACCACGGACGCAGCGGCCGGGCGGCTTACCGCGGCCAGCGACTGCTCCAAGGCGCGACTGGCGTGATGCTCGACGTATTCGAACCGATCGCGTGTATCCCAGCTGTGGTCGTCGGCAAACGATGCATCCACGCCAGCGCCCCACAGCACGTTGCGGTCCATGTTCAGGGCCATCAGGAACCAGGCATTCGCCAGCTCCTGGGACGGATAGGAAACCGTACCGACCAGACTGGCCGCGGCCGCCGTCATCTCGGCGGCCTGCAGCCGATGTTCCGCCCCGCGATATCGCTGCTTGATCGCCGGCGCGCTGATCCAGAAGGCCGACCACCCGTAGCGACCGGACGCCATCGCCGACGGGATCGATACCGCTCCCTCCCGCAGCACCGGCAGCACCCGGTCCATGTATTGGCTGAACGTCGCAATGTGCAGCGGCAGATCCGCGGCGGTCGCGTTCCAGTCCCGCACCAGCTCCGCAGGATACCCTGGATAACGAAACGGCAGCGAGTAGTCCCACTCGCCGCCCAGCAGCACGAGTGGCAAGCCGTTGGGAAACCGCTGGCGGTTGGCCCGAGCCAGCTGAATCAGCGCCTGCAACTGCTCGGCGCTCAGCGGCTGCTGTGTCCGAAACGCCGGCTGCAGATCGACGTCGCAGTACAGGCCCGGGCTCACGGCGACAACACGCGAACCGTCCGGTGACGTGATCCAATGCAGCGCCTGTCCGCATTTCACGTCATCCCAATTCGTCAGCGCCGGCTCCCCTTGGGGCGGACCGCCGGTCGGATTGAACCGGCAGTAGACGAACGCGTCCAGACCCAGACCGGCGGTGATCTGCGCCATCTGCTCGTGCCAGCCACACAGGTCGATCATCCACGCATAGCGCGGCCGCACGGCAAACATCTGGTCGTACCACCGCAGTCCTTGCACGCCTTGCTGCACGAGCGCTTCACCACCCGAGAGACTGACGGTCGGCTCGAGCACGAACGCGTTGACCAGCTCGACACGTCCCTCCCCCATCCTCTGCCTGAGCTCCGCCCAACGCTCGGGCTCGTAGTCCGCCATTGCCAGCAAGTGCGGGATTTCGGACAGCACGAAGTGGTAGTGGGGATCCGCCGTAACGCGATCCAGGTGCGCCAAGTAGGAATAGAGACCGAAGCTGCGCTCCTGGGCATAGCTGACGAGCCAGCCCATGCAGGCGTCGTGAAAGTTCGGCACGAGGTAGAGGCCGTCGGCCTCGCCCGCGGCCGCCGCCGGGCCGTTCCCGTCAGCGTCGGTCGCGTTTTGCCCAGTTTCACTCCGCGCAGAAACCTCGCTGGCCGGCAATCCTCGCGCAGCCGTGCCCCACAAGGCGACAGCCAGCAACAGGGTAACGCGTGGCGCGCGCCGTATCGGCCCCCTCGCAACGGACAGCTTCATAGCACGGTCTCCTGGGTCCCGCCATTAGAACTCGCTCGCCGCGAGCCGTCCACCGGTGCGCTGCCGGCCCGAGCGACGCGCAGATGGCTCATACCTCGTCCAGGCTTCATCTTGGGGTTGGGTGGCTGGGGTCGCGCGTTAGCTCGCCCCCAGCTCTCCGCAGCTGGGGGCTCACTTCGTTCGTCCCCAGGCACCCCAGTATTTCGCGTTGACAACGCACTGGGGCCCACCCGCCGGACGATTCCCTGTCAGAACCGCCCGGCAACGACTGGTCGCGGCGCGCCAGTCTGATACCATAGGGAGTCCTGGACAACCGCCCTATGTTTTCACGAGAGAAGGCGACCCATGGCCGACATTCCTGAGAAAGCCATTCTGATCCTCGGTGACAAGCAGTATGAACTGCCCGTCGTCGTCGGAACCGAAGGGGAGCGGGCGATCGACATCTCGAAGCTCCGCGACCAGTCCGGGTACATTACCTACGACCCGTCGCTGAGCAATACCGGGGTCTGCAAGAGTTCGATCACGTTCATCGACGGCGAAAAGGGAATCCTCCGCTACCGTGGGATCCCTATCGAGCAGTTCGTGAACTATCCGAGTTTCGTCCGGGTCGCCTGGATGCTGATTTTCGGCCGCATGCCGACCAGCGCGGAGCTCGCCCAGTTCAGCGAGCTGTTGACGCGGCATGAGCTGCTGCATGAGAGTGCCCGGCACCAGTTCCAGCAGATCCCGGTCGACGCGCCGCCCATGGCGATCCTCTCCGCCAGCCTGAATAACCTGTCGTATTACCACCAGCAGTTCCTGGCCTTCGAGGACACGGAATCGTTCGTCGAGGCGGCCGCCCGCTTGATCAGCAAGGTCCGCACGATCGCCGCGTTCGCTTATCGCCGCTCGCAGGGTCTCCCCTTCAACTACCCCGACCCGAAACTGCGCTACTGCGAGAACCTGCTGCACATGATGTTCTCGCTGCCTCACCAGCAGTACATCTGCACGCCGGAAGTCGTCGATGCCCTGAACCTGGTGCTGGTCCTGCATGCCGACCACGAACAGAATTGCAGCACGTTCACCGTGCGCGTGGTCGGCTCGTCCAAGGCCAACCTGTTCGCATCCTGCTCGGCAGGGGTCAGCGCCCTGTGGGGGCCGCTGCACGGCGGTGCGAACGTCAAGGTCATCGAGATGCTCGAAGAGATTCACAAAGGGGGCATGACACCGGAGGAGTGCATCGCGGAATCCAAGAGGAAGGAAAGCAAGTTCCGGCTGTTCGGATTCGGCCACCGCGTGTACAAGAACTTCGACCCGCGGTCACGCATCATCCGCGATGCGTGCGATCGCGTCTTCGCCACCTTGAAACACGGCGATCCGCTGCTGGATATCGCCCGCAAACTGGAAGAACTGGCCCTCAAGGACCAGTACTTCATCGACCGGAACCTCTATCCGAACGTCGATTTCTACAGCGGCTTGCTGCTGCGGTCCATGGGTATCCCCACCAATATGTTCACCGTCATCTTCTCGATCGGACGCCTGCCCGGCTGGATCGCCCACTGGAAGGAACAGCATGACGATCCGACCAGCCGCATTCTGCGACCGCGGCAGGTCTACGTCGGCTTACCAGAGAACCGTATCGAAGCGGCACTCGCCCAGGCCGAAGAACTCAGAAAGGTCGAGCAGTCACCGACATGAGCAGTCCCACGTTCCTGCTGGCAAGTCTAATCCTGGCCGTCGCCGGCACGCCGGCGTCAGCGCACCCCGGCCCCGCCGCCGACGAGTCCGAGTTCATTACCGTCTTTGATGGCCAGACGCTCCACGGGTGGCAAGGCGACCGGACCGTCTTCCGCGTGCAAGACGGCGCCATCGTCGGCGGGTCGCTCGCCGGACCCGTGGCCCGCAACGAGTTCCTGTGCCTGGAGGGCGAGTGGGCTGACTTCGAGCTGCGGCTGAAATTCAAGCTGCTCGGCGCCGGCGCAAACGCGGGCATCCAGGTGCGCAGCCGGCGCATCCCCGACCACCACGAGATGATCGGCTACCAGGCCGATCTCGGGGACGGCTGGTGGGGTTGCCTGTATGACGAGTCGCGACGCAACAAGGTCCTGGCCGGTCCCCCCGAGGATGTCCGAGGCCAGATCGTCAAGCGCGAGGAATGGAATGAGTATCGGATCCGCTGCCAGGGACGGCGCATCCAACTCTGGATCAACGGCACGCAGACCGTGGATTACACCGAAGCGGATGAATCGCTGGAACAGACGGGCCTGATCGGCCTGCAGATTCACGGCGGCCCGCCGAGCGAAGCCTGGTACAAGGACATCCGGATCCGGAAGCTTGGGGCGGAGGACAGCGGGCCATAAGGGAGGGCGAGGCTCCTGCCGAGCCGAGAGGGCTGATCGGCTCGCCAGCTTCCTCGTGCCCTTTCCCCGGATCCCTATTGCTCTCCCCGGCGAAACGCGCTGCCGGACGGCACGTACAGGTCCGCCGCCGTCAAGCCGAACCGCGCGACCGCGTCCAGGCAGCGGGACAGATCCGGCGGCCGATCATCGACGTTGTTCGAGCCAAGCGTGAATTTGGCCCCCATCGCATGCGCCAGCGCAATGAACCGGTCGTGCGGCCAGGGGCTGCTGGCGTTGATCTCCAAGGCCACCCGGTTATCGACCGCCGCTTGGATGATCTGCCGCATGCGTTCATCCGTCCACAACTGGTCGTACAGGTGGGCGACCGATGGTGGTAGAAACGTCGGGTTGGCCAAAATGTCGATCGGTTCGGACAACACGCGCAGGTTGTGACGCAGGTACCGTTGCATCCAAGCTTCGGGATCGTCAATCGTATACTGCTCGGTCAGCCACAGTTTGACCGGCGGGCTGCTGTCATCGGGCATGGGCATGATCATGGTGTCCGCCAGGACGTAGTCGAGGCGGCGGAGGAGTTCCGGCGCGTGTTGGTGCATCCAGTGTCTGTCGTTCACTTGCACGCCGACGTACAGCGGCAGATCACCGACGCTGTCGAGGAACGCCCGCAGCTGGTCATCGTTCTCCAGTTCCCAGCCGCGTCCCAGGTTCTGCAGCACGCCCAGACGGATCCCGGAGGCTTGCTGGCGTGCGAGCGCTTTGGCGAGTGTCATGCCGCCGCGGATGTGCACGTGGAGGTCGGCCAGCGGCAACTGGTTGCCGTGTGACGTATCGGTCTGGTTCGCCGCGTCGGGTGGTGCAGCGCGTGTCGCTCCCGATTCACGAGGTTCCTCCGACTCGACCAGCAGCACCAGTCCCGCATCGATGTACTGTCCTCCCTGCGTCTGGCGGCAATGGATGGCCAGTATATTCGTACCGGCCCGCAGCTGCCGCGTGGCGGCGGGGTTCACCGCCGCGAGCGTGTAGCTCGTCGTGTAGCCGCGCAGCGACACGATCAGTTCGCCGTTCAGATAGACGTCGGCGTCTTCATCGTGGTGAATCTGGAGCGCCACGTCGCCGGATGCCGCGAGGGCGGGCAACTCGAAGGTGCGCCGCAGCCAGATGTCGGACCCATCCCACGGTGTCCGGACGATCGCGCCCGGCGTGCCCGGCGTGCCGAATCCCCCGGCGCCCGACTGCCAGCTGCGGTCGTCGAAGTCGGGCTCAAACCACGTGTCCGCCGGGGCACTGGTGGTGTACTGCCATGACTGCGGAGCCTGCTGCGAGGTCGGCACAAGGGTCGAGACGACCGGGGGGGGAAGAAACAGCTTCCGCGCCGCCGCGGCGGCACGGTCCAGGTCAATCTTGTTCACAGCCCGATCGTACGTCATCAACCCGTTGACCTCGATTTCCACGTCGGTGGTCTGCGTATAGACCGCGGCGGACAGTCCCTGAGCGATGAGCGGTCGCAGACGGGTCAGCAGATCGACGTAGGCGTCCGTCAGCGCTTCGGCGGTGGGAAACGAGACGTACCCCCAGTTCTTTTCGGCTTGCCAGGTATGCCCGGATACCGGCATACCCAATCCGCCGAATTCGCCCAGTACGACCGCTCGGCGGGGCTCGACCAGCCGCATGGCCGGGCCGGGGTAGCTGTGGATGTCCGAGACCGCGCCGCTCCCGGCATCGGTCCAGCCGCTGGCTTCGTTGACCGGTCGACTCGGATCGTACTGCTCGATCCACCGCACGACGTCCGGTGTGTCGTGTTGCCCCCAACCCTCGTTGAACGGCACCCACATCACGATGCTCGGGAAGTGGTGCAGCGCATCGATCATGGCCTGCAACTCGCGCCGGTAGTTGCCGCGCGACTCGGGGTCCTGATGCGCGTCCCCCGAGGGCATGTCCTGCCAGACGAGCAACCCCAGCCGATCGCACCAGTAGTACCACCGCGCACACTCGTACTTCACGTGTTTGCGGGCCATGTTCATGCCATACTTTTTCGTCATGTCGATGTCGTACCGGATCGCTTCGTCGCAGGGCGGCGTGTACAGCCCGTCCGGCCACCAGCCCTGATCCAGTGGCCCGTACTGAAACAGCACCTGGTTGTTGAGCATCAGGCGATTGATTCCCGCGGCATCCTTGCGCACTTCGGTCTTGCGCATCCCGAAGTAGCTCGTGACTTCGTCCACGTCGCCGTCCTCGGCGGTCAGACTGATTTGCAGGTCATACAGGAAGGGAGTGTCGGGGGTCCACAATTTGGCCTGCGGCACCGGCAGCTCGATCACCTGGCCGGACGTGCCCTCCTGAGTTGCCTGCCAGCCGTCCGTCCCGCTGGCGGTGACTGTCACCGGGAGTTGCTGACGGGCCGACACGGTCACGCGCAGGATGCCGCGATCGATGTCGGGGACGATTTTGAGCGATTCGATGTAATCGTGCGGAACGACCTCCAGCCAGACCGTCTGCCAGATCCCGGTGACCGCGGTGTAGAAAATACCTTGTGGTTCGAGCACCTGTTTGCCGCGCGGCTGGTACCCCGTATCGGTCGGGTCGTGGACCGCGACGAACAGTTCATTGGTGCCCGCACGGACCGCCTCGGTGATGTCGAACGTGAACGGATCATAGCCTCCGGTGTGCGAGCCGACGGATTGCCCGTTCACCAGCACTTCGGTCTGCCAGTCGACGGCGCCGAAGTGCAGCAGCAGCCGCTGGTCGCCCAGCAGTGTCGGCGACTCAAACTGGCGTCGATACCACAACCGCTGGGTCGGCTTGACCGGTTTCTTGACGCCGCTGAGGGCTGACTCGATTGGAAACGGCACGAGGATCTGTCCGTCCCAGGTGGCAGGTTGAGCGACTTCCCGAGCGACAAGCGCGTAATCCCACAGTCCGTTGAGGTTGACCCAGGTGGGGCGCACCAGTTGTGGCCGCGGGTGCTCGGGCCAGACGCGCTCGGGCGATACGGTCCGCGTCCAACGTGTCTCCAACGGACCGTCCGCCGGAGCCCAGTCCGCCGCAGCGGCCCAGCGTGTTGTCCCGGCCAGACACAGCCACAAGCCCCAGGCGGCCCACCGTCGTTTGCCAGTTCTCTGCATGCTCAATCACCCCTGTGTGCAAGCCAGTGTCGTGGGAGGTACGCGCGTCCGCAACGCAATGTTCCCGAGAGACAACATCGCGGCGACAAGAAATTGCCATGGCGCACGTCCGTCACGGCGCACGCTAATGTAACATAGTCACCGGGTCGAGACGACACGGGAGCCGCGTCTGATTATGATAGGAGGACACTGTGTCCGAACCGTGGCAATGCCAACTGAGGAGTTGTTCGATGATGCGCCGCTGCGAGGTGCTGCTGCTGTCCTGGCTGCTCCTGACCTGGACCACGAGCCTGGGTGCCCAGGAGTCGCTCGCCAAACTGCCGGGCTATGCCAATTACGAGCGGATTCGGGAGGGGAGCCGCGGACTGGGGGCCGCCGGACGCGCCACGGCCACGCAGTGGGCGGAGGATGGAACCACGCTGACCTTCCGTCGCGACGGCAAGCTCTGGCGCATCAACCTGCAGGATTTCGCGATCCAGCCGGTGGAGGCGGCCGAGACACCGCCGGCGGATGACCAGCGCGGACGCCGCACGCGCGGCGAGGACGTCATGCGCGAACGCGTGGGTCGAGCCGCACAGAGTACGTGGGTTCGTTCACCCACGGGTCAATGGATGGCACGGTATCGCAACTTCAACGTCGTGCTGGAGAAGATTGTCGAACCGGCCCCGCCGGCCACCGACGCGCCATCGCCCGCGGCGGGCGAGTCGCCTGCGCCGCAGCCGGAGCCCGCTCAGCCGGCTCCCGCGCCCGAGCCGGAAATCCGGGCGGTGACGACCAGCGGCAGCGAGTTGTTTCGCTACGGCACCGCGTGCTGGGTGTACGGCGAGGAACTGTTTCAGGACACCGCCATGTGGTGGTCGCCCGACGGCCAGAAGCTCGCATTCTACGAGATCGACGAACGTCATCTGCAGAACTACTATCTGACGCTGGCCAACACCGAGACGTTCACGACGCTGCAGGTCGAACGCTATCCCAAGGCCGGCATGCCCAACCCCTTCGTCGGACTGCTGGTCTACGATCTCGCCTCGGGCCTGACGACGCGGGTGGACGTGGGT
>JALOQX010000273.1 GCA_025459265.1 Pirellulaceae bacterium
TGCATGGACCTGTGTCAGTCGATCCTCGAGCAGGAGCAGCGGCGACGCGGGTCGACGCGGCAGCTGTTCAAGGAGATCCCGACGCCGCGCGACATCGTCGCCAAGCTGGACGAGTACGTGATCGGTCAGGCCAGCAGCAAGAAGGTGCTGGCCGTGGCGGTGCACAACCATTACAAGCGGTTGGCGCTCGGCTGGGAGGGCTCCGACGTCGAGATCGAGAAGTCGAACATCCTGTTGATCGGCCCCACGGGCTCCGGCAAGACGCTGCTGGCCCGGACGCTGGCCCGCGTGCTGAACGTACCGTTTGCCATCGGCGACGCCACGACGCTCACCGAAGCGGGCTACGTGGGCGAGGATGTGGAAAACCTGTTGCTCAAGCTGCTGCATGCGGCCGACTTCGATCTGGAAGCGGCCCAGCGCGGCGTGCTCTACATCGACGAAATCGACAAGATCGGCAAAACCAGCCAGAACGTGTCGATCACCCGCGACGTGTCCGGCGAAGGGGTCCAGCAGGCATTGCTCAAGATGCTCGAAGGCACCATCGCCAACGTCCCGCCCCAGGGCGGACGAAAGCATCCCGAGCAGCAGTACATCCAGATGGACACCACCAACATCCTGTTCATCTGTGGCGGCACGTTCGTGGGGATTGAAGACATCATCGGCAAGCGGCTGGGCAAGCCGACGATGGGCTTCGGCCAGAGCCCGCTGCCGCAGGAGAAAAAGGACCCCGCCAAGCTGTTGCCGCACGTCACCACCGATGACGTCCTGCAGTTCGGCCTGATCCCCGAACTGGTCGGCCGCCTGCCGGTCATCAGCGCCCTGACGCCGCTGGACGAAGAAGGCCTCATCCGTGTCTTGACCGAGCCGAAAAATGCGCTCGTGCGGCAGTACCAGAGTCTGTTCGAGATGGAGAAGTCGCAGCTGACGTTTACGGATCAGGCGCTGCGGCGGATCGCCCACCGGGCCCTGAGCAAGGGGACCGGCGCACGGGGCCTGCGGAGCATCATCGAGGAGGTCATGCTCGACATCATGTACGACCTGCCGGATCAGGCGGCCGGGACGTCGTACGTGATCAGCGACGACGTGGTCGACGGCCGCGAGAAGCTGTTCAAACTCCCGGAGCCGCGCACCAAGAGTGCTTGACGCTCGACGCGGCGCCTCCGACAATCGGGATCAGCGCATCAGCCCGGTGGGCGAGCCACGCTCCACCGGGCTGTTCGCGTTGTGCCGCCGCCGGCGGCACGCTGTCGCCCCACCAGCACCGCGGGAGATCCAGGCGATGGACTTTCGGAAGCGCTACATCGTGGAACCGGGCAGCCATGTGCAGCTCGACCGGCTCGACCCCAACGACACCGGCTCGTACGCGTCCAAGGAGGAGGCCGCGAAACCCCTCCAGGCGTGCCTGTGCCGGATGCGGGAACTGCAGTACCGCATGTATGCCGAAAACAAGCGGTCGCTCCTGATCGTCTTGCAGGGCCGGGATGCCGCCGGCAAGGATGGCACGATCCGCAAGGTGCTGAGCGTGATGAATCCGCAGGGCTGCACTGTCACCAGCTTCAAAGTCCCCTCGACGCTGGAAGCCTCTCACGACTTCCTCTGGCGCTGCCACCTGGTTGTGCCGCGGCGCGGCAACGTCGCCATCTTCAACCGCTCACATTACGAAGATGTGCTCGTCGTGCGCGTCCACGCGCTGGTTCCGCACAAGGTCTGGTCGCGACGCTACGATCACATCAATGCCTTCGAAGAACTGCTCTACGACAATCACACCGAGATCCTCAAGTTCTTCCTGCACATCGATCGGGACGAACAGTTGAAACGCTTCAAGCGGCGCCTGGACGATCCCGGCAAACAGTGGAAGATCAGCGACGCAGACTACTCCGAGCGGCCCTTCTGGGACGACTACACGCAAGCCTTCGAGGAGGCCCTGCAGCGCTGCAGCACCAAACATGCGCCGTGGTTCGTGATCCCGTCCAACCGCAAATGGTTCCGCAACCTCGCCATCGCGCGGATCATCGTCGATACGCTGCTCGATATGAACATGCAGTATCCCGAGCCCGCCGTCGACCTGGAGGAAATCCGACAGAAGTACCACGCCGCCGCCAACGCGTCGGAGTAACGGCGGGTGGCTGGGGACGCGCGCCGGGTGGCTGGGGACGAGCGCCGCGAGCCCCCAGCGTTGCGCGGTGAATGGCTGGGACGAGTGGGTGGCTGGGGACGAGCGCAGGGTGGCTGGGGACGAGCGCGGCTGGGACGAGTGGGTGGCTGGGGACGAGCGCAGGGTGGCGGGGGACGAGCGCAGGGTGGCGGGGGACGAGCGCAGGGTGGCTGGGGACGAGCGCAGCGAGCCCCCAGCGTTGTGCGGTGGGTGGCTGGGACGAGTGGGTGGCTGGGGACGAGCGCAGGGTGGCTGGGGACGAGCGCAGGGTGGCTGGGGACGAGCGCAGCGAGCCCCCAGCGTGCTGCGCGCAGCTCCCCATCGGGCGAGCCGATCGGGGAGCGGAACGAGTAGGCGGCGCGGCGTTCTCGAGGCCGGCGCATTCACACTCGTCTGCCATCGCGAAACGCTCGTCAGCTCAACATCATTGGCAGTGGTTCCTTTGGGTATACCACGGACGACAGCACAGCACAGTCGCTACAGCTCAGTTGGCAAGGCCACGGAACCGTGGTGATGCGCAAGACAACGAACGTAGTCGGTGACTATCAGAACATCGGAAAGAAGAGCAACGACGCGAACGACTTCATCTATAACCTTGACGGTATGCCCTACCTGCACCGATGTGGGGAAGTTCGCAGTTACCGCCTCTAGATTTGTCCCATGATTACACGCAGAGCACACTCTACGCCTCGAGCCGTGGGACGCTCAAGAAGTCCACTCGAGGAGTGTATGACGCCATTGTGAGTGACGACGAGTTTGCGACTGTGCCGGCGGACAATCCGTATGACACGATGGGCGGCCATGTGAACTATGACGGAGGCGGGTTGGACACCTTCGTGTTGACGCCCATGCCACGACCGTAACCACGTTTCGTGAGACAGGCCCTGCGGCTCGGCAGGAGCCTCGCCCTCCCAATGTCGCCTCGCCCTCCCAATGTCGCCTCGCCCTCCCAATGTCGCCTCGCCCTCCCAATGTCGCCGCGCCCTCCCGGCGGCGCCGCGTCCGGTGGATCGTGTGTGCGAGATGGCAGCACGTGCTGCCGGCCGTGGCTCCGGGATAGCGGTGCAACAGGCAGCACGCGTGTCCGTAGATCGTTGTGCGCGCGAGCGGGTGGTCGCCGCGTCCGGTGAAGATCGCTATAAAGGTGGCGGACGCATCGGACTGGCTACTTTGGGAGCATGGTGATGAATGGCCGCACGTTCGCCGCGGAATGTTTTGTATGTTGGCTGGCAACCGCTATCGCCGGGGACGCATCCGCCCAGTTGCGGCCACCGGCCGTGCCGCTGGTGGCATGCGATCCGTATTTCAGCATCTGGTCGCCGGCCGATCAGCTGACTGACGCCGACACCGTCCACTGGACCGGCAAGCCGCATCGCCTGGCCGCCATGATCACGATCGACGGACGCGCCTATCGCGTGATGGGGCGCGAACCGGCGGCGCTGGCGGCGCTGCCGCAGACAAGTTTGAGCGTGCTCCCCACACGCACGGTCTACACGTTCGCCGGGGCGGGAATCGAGCTCCAGCTCACGTTTCTCACGCCGGCCCTGCCCGACGATCTGGATGTGCTCGCCCGGCCTGTCACGTATCTGCTCTGGGACGTTGTGGCCGCAGACGGTGCGACACACGACGTGCGGATCGACTTCACCGCCTCGGGCGAGCTGGCGGTGAACACGCCCGACCAGGAGGTCGCCGGATCCGTCGCAGACGTGTCCGGCCTCCAGGCTCTGAAACTGGGATCCGTCGAGCAAGCGATCCTCGCCAAACGCGGCGATGACATCCGCATCGACTGGGGGTATCTGTATGTCGCGGCGCCACCGGATTCCGCGGCACACATCGCATTCGAACCGGCGGACACCGCGTTCCCGGCGGCGGGCGGTAACGTGGCGGCGCGTGTCACGTGGGACCTCGGCCAGGTAGGCAAGACCACGGCCTCGCGCTACCTGCTCCTGGCCTATGACGACTTGTATGCGATTCAGTACATGAAGCAGAACCTGCGGCCGTACTGGCGACGCGGCGGCTGGGAAGCGGCTGACCTGTTGCAGGCGGCAGCGCGGGAACTGCCCGCGCTGCGCGAGCGCTGCGCGGCATTTGACCAGGAACTGATGGCCGACCTCCGCCGCGCGGGAGGCGACAACTACGCGCTCCTGGCGGCGCTGGCCTATCGCCAGTGTTTCGCGGCGGGCAAATTCGTTGCGGACGATCACGGACAGCCGCTGCAGTTCTGCAAGGAGAACCACTCCAACGGCTGCATCGGCACCTCGGACGTGTTTTATCCGATGGCGCCCCAGTTCCTGCTCTTCGGACCCACATTGGCCAAGTCGTTTCTGGTGCCCTTCATGAACTACGCCGCGTCGGTGCGGTGGACGTTTCCGTTCGCGCCACACGATCTGGGCCAGTATCCGCATGCCAACGGCCAGGTCTACGGCGGCGGGGAGCGCACCGAGGAGAATCAGATGCCGGTCGAGGAGAGTGGCAACCTGCTGATTCTGATGGCGGCCATCGCGCAGATGGAAGGACATGCGGATTTCGCCGGGCTGTACTGGCCGCAACTCGAACGCTGGGCCGCCTATCTCAAGGACAAGGGCTTCGACCCGGAGAACCAGCTCTGCACGGACGACTTCGCCGGCCACCTGGCACACAACGTGAACCTGAGCGCCAAGGCCATCTGCGGCCTGGGGGCGTTCGCCAAGCTGTGTGCCCTGCGCGGTGATACGGCACACGCTGAGGAGTACCAGGCACTGGCCCGACGGTACGCCGCCCAGTGGGTGCAGGCGGCCGACGACGGCGACCATTTCCGCCTGGCGTTCGATCGCCCTGGGACGTGGAGCCAGAAGTACAATCTGGTGTGGGATCGGATCCTCGGTCTCCACCTCTTTCCCCCGGAGGTGCTTCGCAAGGAAATGGACTATTACCGGCGGATCCAGCGTCGCTACGGGCTACCGTTGGACAATCGCCAGGAGTACACCAAGCTCGACTGGATCCTGTGGACCGCCACGCTGACGCAGGACCGCCGCCAGGGATTTACCGCTCGGCCCGTCGTGGGTGGTGTGTTCCTGCAGATGCTTTACGACAAAGAGGTGTGGGCCAAGTACGCACAGCGCGACAAGACCCAGGCCGAGTCCTGGGCGCCCATGCCGATGCCACCGCGCACGGTGCCGTTGGTGCCGACGAGCCAGCGCGAGGCAGCCACGTGGAAGTTCACCACGCGCCAGCCTCCGGAGAACTGGCACGCAGCAGATTTCGACGATCGCGCCTGGCAAGAGGGGCCGGCCGGTTTCGGCACGGCCGGCACGCCAGGCGCGCAGGTCCGCACGACCTGGAATACGCCGGACATCTGGCTGCGCCGTGTGTGGGAACTACCCGCGCAGATTCCGTCGCGCGTCGCGCTGCGCATCCACCACGATGAAGATGCGGAAGTGTACATCAACGGCCAGCGCGTGTGGCAGCGGCGCGGTTACACCACGGATTACGAAGCGGAGGACATCCCCGCCGCAGCGCTGCGACCGGGACGTAACACGATCGCCATCCATTGCCGGCAGACCAGCGGTGGCCAGTACATCGATGCCGGTCTGGATGCGATGGTGACCGACGAAAGCACCGGCCGCCGCTGAAGGACCATTCGTACGCACTGTGGTTGGAACGTCTGGGGAGAATCTACTATGCCACGAATCCAGCGGACCCGATGCCGCTTGCTGTTCATCCTGGTCGCCGGCTGCGTGAGCGTCCCAGCTCCGAGTCGAGCCGACGATCTGTCGGCTGCAATGGTGCTCGACGCAGCCTCCGCCGGCGCGCCGATCAATCCGTTTGTGTACGGGCAGTTCATTGAGCATATGGGGCGCTGCATCCACGACGGCATCTGGGCCGAAATGCTGCAGGATCGCAAGTTCCTGCTTGAACCGGGCAAGATGTGGCAGAAGATCGGCCCTTCGGCGGCCGATTTCGAGGTGTTGCACGACACTGCCGGTGCCTACGCCGGGGATCACGCACTGGCGTTGTGGGTCCGTGATCCGGCCGGGGAGTCGTGTGGGTTCGGCCAGAGCGGGCTCGGACTGGTCCAGGGCCGCGAGTACGTCGGGTACGCCATTGTGCGTCACGTCGCGGAGCCCAGTCCAGTGACGATCCGTTTGGCATGGGGCGAGGACCCGGCGGCGGCTGACCAGGTGATCGTCGACAAGTTCACAGGTGCCTATCAGCGTGTGGACTTCCGGTTTCGCGCAGGTGCGAGTACGGACCAGGCGAGTCTGACGCTGACACTGGCACAACCAGGCTACCTGTGGGTCGCCTGTCTCTCGCTCATGCCCGCCGACAACGTGCGTGGCATGCGGGCTGACACGCTGGCCTTGCTCAAGCGGCTCAACGCGCCGATCTATCGCTGGCCCGGCGGCAATTTTGTCTCCGGCTACCACTGGAAAGACGGACTCGGGCCGCGCGACCGTCGACCACCCCGCTGGGAACGTGCCTGGGAGGGCGTGGAGGACAACGATTTCGGCATCGACGAGTTCCTGGACTTCTGCCGCGAGTTGCAGACGGAACCGCTCATCGTGGTCAACTCCGGCCTGGGGAGCGTGGCGGAGGCGGTGGACGAGGTCGAGTACGTCAACGGGAGTGCCGCGACGCCGTGGGGCGCTCGGCGCGCCGCGGCGGGACATCCGGAACCCTACGGCGTGACCTGGTGGGGCATCGGCAACGAGATGTACGGCAACTGGCAGTTGGGCAACGTGTCGACCGAACGGTACGCGCTGCGCCACAACACGTTTGTCGAGGCGATGCGGCAGGTGGATGAGCACATCAAGGTTGTGGCCGTGGGTGCACCCGGGGCGTGGAATGACGTGATTGTGCCGCGGTGCGCCGAGCACATGGACTTGCTGAGCGGCCATCACTACACGGAGCGTCGACTGCGCGTGCCCTTCTCGCCGGAAGACGAACGCACCTACACGGCCAACTTCCTCGACTACTCGGGATCAGTGGCCCGGGGCGTGCGGGTGCTGATCGACGATCTCCGCCGGCGGCAGGACGGCACGCATCCTGCGATCGATCGGATCCGGCTGGCCGTGGACGAGTGGGGGATTGTCCGCGAGTGGAATCCGGCACCGGACGGACCGGGCGTGGGGATCTACGAAGTGTATTACACGTTGGGCGACGCGATCACCAACGCCCGCGGGTTGCACGAACTCATGCGCGCGGCGGACGTCGTGGAACTCGGCCAGTGGGCCCAGGCGGTCAACATCATCGGGGCGATCAAGACCAGCAAGACCCACGCCTGCCTGGATCCCGTGGGGCACTTCCTGGCCCTCTATCGCGCACAAGTTGCAGGTCGCGTGATGCCAGTCACCGTGGACGCGGAGGTCCCGCTGGACGTGGTGGCGGCCTTCGATCAGACAGACCAGACCATGTCACTGGGACTGATCAACTACTCACCGCAACACGCGGTTAACCTGCGTCTGGAGCTGCGCGGCGTGCGCACGCCGACCACGGCCCGAGCGTGGCGCATCGCCGGCCCGCAGCTCGGGGCGATCAACGTGCCGGGCGCGCCGGAAAAAGTCACGACGACGGAGGTGCCGGTCGAGTTGACACCCGGCCAGCCGCTTCAGCTGCCGCGGCACTCGATCACCGTCGTACGCTTGCGTTTCAGGACAGGATGAACAGGATGCGCAGGATGACGGACAATGGAGTCCTTCTGGCCATGCCCGGGTGGCTGGGGACGAACGAAGTGAGCCCCCAGCGTGGTGCGTTCCGGGGGCTCGCTGCGCTCGACCCCGGCCACCCCAGGAAGTGGTCTCCCCGGAATCACGCCATTCCCGTCAGCCCCGGGCCAGGCGCCGGAGCACATCCACGCCGCGTTGGATCACCTCGTCGGGCGCCGCGTACGAGAGTCGGAAGTGCGTGTCCTGCGGGCTGAACACTTTGCCGGGGATGACCAGCAGTTTGTGTTCGAGCGCGCGGGAGACGAATTCCGAGCCGGTCCCCCACGGTGCGCGCGGGAACACGTAGAACGCTCCGCGCGGGTTGGCGATCTCATACAGATCCGACAGTCCGTTGACCACCAGGTCGCGCTTGCGATGATAGGCCTCGGTATATTCCGTCACGTCCACGTCCAGCGCCGCGGCGCCGGCCCACTGCACCGGCTGCGGAGCGCAGACGAAGGTGTACTGCTGCACCTTGATCATCGTGTCAATCAG
Organism: Pirellulaceae bacterium; assembly: GCA_025459265.1. GTDB lineage: Bacteria > Planctomycetota > Planctomycetia > Pirellulales > Pirellulaceae > JAAYDI01. The sequence goes on from JALOQX010000273.1 coordinate 8,335, forward strand.
TGCGGCGGGCCCATGCACGTAGCCCAGCCGCCAGCCGGTCATGCCGTACGTCTTGGAGAATCCGTCGATGACAATCGTGCGCGGGTTGTAGCTGGCCGGCGATTCGAACGGCGCGTCGTAGCAGAACTGGCTGTAGATCTCGTCGGACAGCAGCGCGATGTCGTGCTGCTGTGCCAGGTCGGCCAGGCCGCGAATTTCCGCCGTGGTGGCCACGGCACCCGTCGGGTTGGCGGGGCTGTTGAGCAGAATCAGCTTGGTCTTGCTGGTGATGGCGGCGGCCACGCGGTCCAGCGGAATGCGGAAGTCGGGATAGGTGGAGATCAGCACCGGCACGCCGCCGACCAGGCGTGTGAGCGCTTCATACATCACGAAGTACGGATCGAAGATGATGACCTCATCGCCGGGATTGACCAGGCACAGGAGCGTCAGCACGATGCCGCCGCTGGTGCCGGAGGAGACGAACACGCGTCGATCGGCGTGAGAATACTGGGCGTCGATCCGCGCCTGCAGCTTTTCGCGCAGCACCGGCATGCCCTGCGTGAGCGCGTAGCTGTTCTTGCCCGACGCGATGGCCTCAATGCAGGCGGCCCGCACCGGCTCGGGCACGTCGTAATCGGGCTGGCCGATCGAGAGGTCGATCGGCGACTCCATCTCGCGCGCCAGATCAAACACCTTGCGAATCCCGCTGCTGTCAAAGGCGCGGGTGCGGTCGGCAATCCAGGCATCCGTCATGGGAGGTCCTCGTAGGTGGCCGGGCGGGCCCGAGCGCAGATGTCTCTCGTGGTGTGCGCGCGGGTGACTGCAAGAAGCCTAGCTCATGGCGGTCCGACGCGGTAGGGAAGATCCGGCCTAGCGCACCCGGCACTGGAACCGAATCACGCCGCCGGTGCCGACCTTCATCGGCTCGGTGATCTCCCACCGCAGCGTCAGCGAGTCGCCGGCATTGGCGGACACCGCAAACGTGGCCGGGAGCGTGCTGGACTGGCTGCCTTCCACGTACTCGAGCCGGGTCGTGAGGTTGTCGATCACCGTCACGTTCCCGATCACCTGGTCGCCCACGTTGTCGAAGCGGATCGTGAACTCGACAGTCTCGCCCGGCAGCGCCTCTTTGCGTGAGGCGAGTTTGCAGACCTGGAGCCGCGACTTGCCTTCGCGCACGAAGATCTTCAGCTCGGCGGCGCGGGAGAGCGCCACATCCTCATGGGCCGCGACGTCGTCGATCAGGACCTGCACGGCGGTGTCGTGACTCCAGGCGATCGCCGCCGTCATGTACTCGGCCAGCCGCGCCTTTTCGGAATTCTCCATCTGGCCGCGACGCACCAACGCGAAGTCTTCGTACGGGAGCAGTTCGCCGTGCATGCCGGTCAGCGCCTGGCTGTTTTCCAGCCCGGTCGGCGGTGTCCGTTCGCGGAACCCGCGCGGCGTCAACGTGCCGAGACTCAGGCGTGGCCGCAACGGCTGCACGGTCGTGGTCGTTACCTGCGCTTCGCCCAGCCCGCCCAGCGGGATGGGGTTGTCGACGCCAGAGAGTTGTTCGTGCTGGTCGTGCTGCACGAGGCCATAGACCTTCCGCACCGCGGCAAATCGCGGTGCGTAGACACAGACCCGGTTGCTCGGAACGACCTCGGTCTGCCCGTCGAGCGTGTCGAAATGCGCGACGGTATCTTCCAGCTGCAAGCCGGCCACGCTCCAGTCCTGACGCACCTGGACGTGCGGCAGTTGATCATCGCCGTCACAGAGGTATTCATCTTCCGGCCAGGGGCAGGTCAGGCCCGGTGGTGTCCAGCCGCCGCAGGTGACGCCCGGCGGACAGTCCGGCTGCGGACCGCAACACGGTGGTGCCGGCGGATAGCACGGCGGAACCGGCTGGTAGCACTCGCCGGCCCACGGCGCGACGGGCATCGCCGCGGGCACGCCCATGGGGACCGGAGACTGCCAGGCGGTCGGTGCCGCCGCGGTGGGCGGCGCGGGCAATGGCCTGGGCGCGGCAACGGGCGGATTGGGCGCAACGGTCGGCGGCATGGGCGGAGTCGGCCCAGTCTGGAGCGGCCCGGGCGGTTCCAGGCCGCGGCAGCCACACAGGAGGGCCGCGGCCAGTGCGATCCCGCACCAGCGCAGCACGCCGTGCCAGCGGGATGCGGCGGAATCGGCCGCAACAGTCTGTCGGCGGAGCGTCATCGCGTTGCCCCCTCTCGGACCGCCGCCCGCGGACCCACGGCTGGCAGGGCAGGGGGGTGGGGCGCACCGCCGGCCGGCTGTACACCGTCGGCTGGTTCGCCGCCTGGCTCGGCCTCGGTTGGCTCAACCGGTACAGGGACGCGGAACCACGGGGGGCTCTCAAACAGGAACCGGCCGCTGACTTCGTCGAGTTCCGGGACCCGCGAACCGATCCGCAGGATCGCCATCGGGCGCCCCAGCGAGTCGGCCACCTCCAAGGGGTCCTGCTGCGGGCCCACTTCGAAATAGCGCTGATCCAGCGGCGACTGGCGCGTGGGCAGCGCCAGGGCAGGATGTTCCAGGTAGATCACGCGCACGACGTACATGCCCCGCAGAGCCATCTCCAGCTCTTCCCGCGTTAACTCGATGGGAATCGGGAACTTGCCTTCACTCCCCGGTGGCGGATAGAGCCGGTTGATCACTTCAATGCTCGGGAACAACTCCTGGCCGACCTGCAGTGGGATGTTGGTGATTTTGAGGCGATACACGTGTCCGACGAGCAGCCCGACCAGCAGCGGCGCATCCTGCGGCGGCTCGAAGACGCCCTCGTGTGCCAGGGCGATCTGCAGCCCCTCGGGCCCGGTGATCTGCACGGGCTGAAAGTAACCTGGCAACGGGCCGCCACGCATCAGCTGCGCCGCGCCGATCGCGCCCGGGGGCGCGTCGGCCGATTGGAAGTAGTGGTACGGGCGCTGCTGCGCCAGGCCGGGCCCGGCGCAGCTGCACAGGACGACGATCAGCGCGACCAGGCCGCCCAGCCGAGACCGCGTGCACCAGGCCACGGGCTTCGTCGCATATCGTACAACGCTCGGGCAGCGCGGCACGCTCATCGTCACCTTCCCTGGTCGTGGTTCACTCAGCGAACACACTGGTTCGCATCGTCATGGGTCTGTCCGTAGCGCAGCGGCGGATGGATGTTCTGTTCCAGAATCCGCATCCGCGTCGGCGGCGCCGGGTAGCTGTAGCCCGGCTGCTGGCGGACGTGCACCTTGAACTTCTCCACAGGCTCGGGAATGTGCATCCGCGTGTGGTTCTTGATCACGTGCTTCTGCAGGCCAGCCGGCACTCCCAGCGGCACGTGCGGTGGGCCGGGCAGTCCAATCGGCGTGCCGCTGATCGGCATGCCCCACTGCGGGGTCGTGACTCCGGAGAGATACGACGGCACATTGCCGTAAGGAACGACACCGCCGGGATACATGCCCGAGCTCGGCGGGCAGTCTGAGCGGTAGCATTGACCCGCCAGGCCGCCCGGCCCCATCGCACCGCAGGCCATTCCGTTCATCGCGCCGTGGGTGGCCCAGCCGCCGGCCGGCATGACGCCGCCGCTGCCCGCGTCCACAGCACCCGGGACCTCCAGGTCCTTGTTGCCCATGCGGATGATCGCCAGGATCGATCCGCGGCGATCGGCTTCGACGATGGGATCAATTCCCGGATCCAGACGGGTGCTGACCAGCGTCTCCACGCCGGCCAGCGCCAGTTCCTGGAACTCGGGATCCGGCAGGTAGATCACCTTCGTCACGAAGTTGCCGGCCGCGACCTGATCGAAATCCTCGTCCGTGAATTGGATAGGGATCGCGTTGTGGGCCAGATAGGCTTCCGTGCGGTAGGTGATTGGTCCGACCTCGAGCGTCGGATAGCGTTCCACGCCCTCGCGACCCGCGAGATTGGTGATCTTCAGCCGGTAGATGCCGCCGGTCGGGAAGCTGTAGCGGCCAGGAACCACCAGCGGCTCAGAATCGAAGTAGCCGACTCCCCCCACATCCCAGGCGACCATCATGGCCTCGGGTTTGGCGAAGAGGATCTGAACCGTGGGCGGCGGGCCCATGGGCAGGCCGCCCATGGGGCCGCAATTCGGATCGCCCAGCAGGCCGCCGGCTGGCATCATCATGCCCACCGGCGCGACGCCCATCATGGCCGGACCTCCGGTCGGGGCAGGCGGCGGCGCGAGCACGCCGGGGCCAGGACCTCCGACCCCCGGGCCCGGTTCCATCAACTGCTGCGCGGGCGGCAGGTTGTACGATCGGTGGTGGGCACATCCCATCGCAAGGGCAGCGATGGCGATGAGCGGGATCCAACGCGTCATGCTGATCTTCATGATCTCCCCCCTACGCGGCGCTCCTACCCGCGGTCAGCCGATCCGGGTGCGAGCT
>JALOQX010000057.1 GCA_025459265.1 Pirellulaceae bacterium
GTCGGCGGCTCGCTGGACTGGTGAGCTACGAGGGAGCTGCACTCGAACGCTCTTCTCCCCGCCGACCCCGCGTCGGCGGGAGAAGGAACCTCAAGGTTGCGTAGTCCGTGTAGCTCACCAGTCCAGTGAACCGCCGACGCGGGGTCGGCGGGGTATGAGTACATCGAAACACGTGCTTGTAGCTCACCAGTCCAGTGAACCGCCGACGCGGGGTCGGCGGGGAACGTTGCCGGGTCTCATGCTCTCCTGTAGCTCACCAGTCCAGTGAACCGCCGACGCGGGGTCGGCGGGGTAGGAGTACATCGAAACACGTGCTTGTAGCTCACCAGTCCAGTGAACCGCCGACGCGGGGTCGGCGGGGAACGTTGCCGGGCCTCATGCTCTCCTGTAGCTCACCAGTCCAGTGAACCGCCGACGCGGGGTCGGCGGGGAACCACCGCCGGCTTTGGGTCGCCATCAGGCGACGGATGCGGCCTGATCGGAAAACAACAGCCAGCTCCTCGGCTGTTCGCCTTCCACCAACACCGCATTAAGGCCCGTCAACAACTGCTGCACGAAGGACGTGGGCGCAGTGAGCAATTGTCGGCGGAGGAGTGCCGCGGAGAGGAATGAAGGGGCCGCATGGCGCAGGTGAGCGGCCAATTCGTCGAGCGCCAGACGGGAGAACACGACGGTCAAACCGTCGCGGCCCCAGAGGCTCGCTAACAGCTCTCGACTCGCGAGCGCCGGGGGATATGGCACCAGCCACAGAGCGTGGTGGGCGCGTACGACGTCCGGCAGTTCCGCCAACAGGTCTGCGCCAGGCAACTGCAGCGCCGTCACGGAGAGTTCCAGTCGCCGCTCATTCACCACCGCGTAAGCACGTCCCAGCGACGACAGCGCGTCGATGGCCGCGTCCAGACCGCACGTGCTGTCGACGCTCTGCACAACCGTCATGCGTTCCCGCGTGCGACGCTGCGTGCACCGCAGGATCGAGGCTGTCCGCTGCGGTGCGGTCATCTGAGGAGCGGGCGACCGCGGGCCGACGTCAATGTAGACGGCGAACTCCGTCCGCCCAGCACGAATCGCGTCTCCATCGGCCAGCGTGCGCTCGACAACACGCACACCGTTGACATACGTGCCCGGAGATCGACTCAGGTCCACGAGCCGGCAGGCTTCCGGCTGGCAGATCACCTTGAAATGTTCGTCCGCCAGATGGGGATCTCCGGGCACGGCGAAATCAGACCAGTCGGACCGTCCGACCCGGACCTCCTGATTCTGACGCAGCCATAATCTGCCACAGCGGTTGTGCGCCGCGTGGACTTGAAGGAGAATCTGCACGCTCACGCTCCTCCAGGACTGTTATCGAGCGAGAACCTCGCGTGTTGAGTCATCGACCTGCCCCCCGTTCTCGCGCCAGGAAAAGCGTCGGCGTTTTCGGGTTAGTCAGCGTGGGAAGTTAAGAGAATTTTGCTAAATTAACGAGGCTGGGTGAACCCCACCTGTTGTGGAGGCGGTCAAAATGGCTCGCGATGTTTTCCGAATCTGTGTATGCGGAAATTTCACGGGGAACGTGGCAGCGGACACTCAGGGAGTGGCCGGTCGCTGGCGTCCCATTCCGGTGGACTGTGACACCATGGATGAGGTTATGGGGGCGGTTGCCCCTCGTCTGGCACATCTGCTCAGCGGCCCGGACGGCGAGCCTGTGTCGCTCGCGTTTGAGCGTTTGTCGGACCTGCACCCCGACCAGTTGTTACAGGAGCTGCCGCTTTTCCAGCAGTTGCGCGAACTGCGTCGTGCGGTTGAGCGCCGGGAGACGTTTTCGGCGGCGGCAGCGACTCTCCAATCCTGGACAGAGGATGCCTTGACAGGTCCGAGCGCGCCGGCCGCTCCGCGGCACGATGCGGAGGTCATCGGCACAGCTCCCGCCAGTGCGGATGCGGCGTCGCCGCTGGACGCGGCCCTGGATGCGACGTTGCGCGACACGGCCGGGCCAGCCGGTGACGAGATGTTGCCATGGAAACGGCTGGTCCGCGACATTGCCCAGCCGTTTGCCCAGCCGAACATCGGGATGGAACAGCAGCGCTGCCTGGCTGTGGTGGACGAGGCCATGGCGGTGGGGATGCGGGCGATCCTGCACCATCGTGCATTTCGACAACTGGAATCGGCTTGGCGTGCGCTGAATTTCCTCGTGACGCGGGCGGACACCAGCACACAACTGAAGATCTTTCTCCTGAACGTTTCGCGGGAGGAGCTTGCGGCTGACGTACTCGGTCCCGACCTGAGCCGGTCGCAACTGCACCGGGTGCTTGTGGATGACGCCATCGGCACGGCTGGCGGGGTGCCCTGGTCGCTGCTGGTGGGGAATTATCGTGTTGGTCCGAGTGAGCCGGACGCGCGCTTGGTGCAGCGACTGGCCGAAGTGGCGCGGCAGGCCGGTGCGCCGTGGATTCTGGGGGCTCGGGACGAACTGCTCGGCTGGAGCGAAGGGCGCCCACCGGGCACCTCGGTCACCTTGCCCCGCGACGTGCGGCGTGCCGAGCTGTGGACGACATTCCGCCAGGCGCCGGAGGCAGCGTACGTGGGCCTGGTCTGGCCGCGATTCCTGTTGCGACTTCCGTACGGTCGCGCGACCTCGACGATCAAGATGTTCCGATTTGAGGAGATCCTGGATGCGCCGCGCAGCGAGGACTACCTGTGGGGTAACGGAGCGTTCCTGGCCGGTCTCCTGATTGCGCGGTCGTTTGCGCAAACCGGCCGCAGTTGTCCACCGGGTGATCGCACCACAGTGGATCGTCTGCCGCTGCACATTGTCGAGCGGGAGGAGGAATCCTGGGTGCAACCCTGCGGTGAGGTTTGGGTGCACGAAGACATGGTCCGCCAACTGATCGAGCTGGGCATCATGCCGCTCGTGTCCGTGCGTGACCAGGATGTCGCGGGGATTGCCCGGTACACGAGTATCGCGCACAATGCGGCGCCGCTGGCCGGTCCGTGGCGATAGGCTCAACGCGGTCGCGCCAACCGGAGAGAGTCCCGCACGATGGAACTGTCGGAGGTACCGCTGACCCCCGTCCCGATTGAGCTTCCGGCGCGCGCGCAGGAGCTGATTCGCGAGGGGCTGCTTCGCGCGCGGGCCATCGATTGCTTTGACTTCGTCCCGTGCGATTACGGCGTCTTTTATCGCGCGCTCTCAGCCCTGCCGCGCGGGGCGTTCTGCGAGTGGGGCAGCGGCATCGGCATTGGCACGGGGCTGGCAGCCCTGCTGGGCTTTCGGTCCCACGGGATCGAAATTCACGCGGAGCTGGCCGCTGCGTCGCGTCGGCTGCTGGCCGATCTGGGCTTGGAGGCCACGATTGAAACGGGGGATTACCTGGTACACCGCGTGGCGGCGGACGTGTACTACGCGTATTGCTGGCCCGGACAAATGCTGGACGTCCAGCGCCGGTTTCTGGAGATCGCGCCACCCGAGTCGCGATTGCTGCTGGCCTACGGGGCCGAGGATATCCGCTGCCTGGCGGGAGACAGCGGCAGGTAGACGTTGGGAGACAGAAACATGGGAGACAGAAAAATGGGAGAAGGGAAGAGTCCTCCTTGAGGTTGCCCCATCTTTCTGTCCCCCAGTTTTCCTGTCTCTCTCCTGCCCCCACCTTGGCTGCGTCGAGCACCTGGTCTTCATCCGATCAACACGGTCGGCGCGCCCATCACGATCATGCCGCCGTGAGCCGTCATATCGAGCATGCGGGCGGCGGGCATGCCGCCGATGAGCGTCGTGAAGGAGCCGAGGGCGATGACATCGGGCGGCCCCACGCAGACGGCCATGTCGCCGACCCGCGCGGCAGGCATGCCGGCGATCAGCACGGGGATGCCGCCCGGTGGCAAGATGGGTCCACCGACGTGTGGTACGAGGCCGTTGACCATCGGGCAGACGTGCATATCGCCAACGCGGGCGGCCGGCATTCCCATGAGGCAGCTCCCTATTTGTCTGGGGCGGAAACGCCCGCCTCGCGGCCCCAGGTAATGAACTGTTGATGTCGCTCCGGAGCCTTCTCCGGCGGATCGACGACCGCGGCGAGCATGACTGCTCCCGCGGCGGCCTGGCCCGCGTAGGCCGGGTCAGCCGGCACGGCCGGTGCCTGCGGAGGTGACATGCTTCCGTCACTCCAGAAGACGGCCATGGCGACCCAGCTGGCGGGCGAGGCAAACTCCCGGGCCTCGGCGGCTGCATGCGCTTCCCGCCGGATGTCCTCGGTCGGGTGCTCGACCCAGGCGTCCGCCAGGCGCAGCGCTTCGGCGTCGCCGGGCTCCAGCGCCTCGCCGCTGGCGGCCCGCACGCAGCGGGAGGCCCAGCGGACGCGGTCGCGGGGCGGCAGGGCCTGCGCCAGGAACCGGATGGCATCGAGCGGCAAGTTGTGCTGCTGGAGGGTCGCCACCACGGCGTCAGGGGTCATGTCCGGCGCGGCGAGGGCAGCCGCCTGTTCGGCGACTTGTGCGCGCCGTGCCAGCTCCGCGATGGCCACGGTGGCGAAGCCCGCGTGGAGCGTGAGGGCCGCGGACGGCGCGGCTGCCGGCGGCAGCGTGTCCTGGAGGGACGTGACATTGGTGGTCCGCAGCGTGGCCGACTCGCGCGCTGTCTCGCGACCGGACTCAGCCCGGCTCACGGGCTGTCCGCCCAACTGCACGACGAACACCGATCGCCCGGCTTGCACCTGGTCCGCGTGCGCGAGAAATGCCTGGGAGACGCGCTGGCCGTTGACCCAGGTGCCGCCCTTGCTGTGCAAGTCTTCGATCTGCCAGCGCCGGTCGACGCACCGCACGGCGAAGTGCATGGCGCTCATCTCCGGGTCGTCGGGAAAACTGTAGTCCGCCTGCTCCGTCCGTCCCACGCTGGCGGCCTGCCCGGGCCGCAGTACGACGCGGCGGCCTGCGTGTTCACCTTCTAATCGTTGCATGACGAGTTGCATGGCACCGGTCCGTGAAAAAGTGGCTCAGTTGATCATCGTCAACCCGCCCTTGACGGTCAGCATCGCGTCGCCGTTGACCTGGGTCATCATGCCTTTGACCTGCGTCATCATGGTGCCTTCGATCTTGAGCATCAGGCCCTTGATCGTGACGCCCATTTGATCGACCTTGACGCTGCTCTGGCCCACTTTCAGTTCGATGGACTGCAGGGCTTCCGTCGAGCTCTTGCCCAGGTCGAGTTTCGTGGTCTGGTTCCCCATCTTGATGTTCAGGGTGTCATTCCCCATTTCGATGGTCACGGCCCGGTCGCCGGTCTTCAGGGTCGTCGTCTGGTCCTTCCAGACCTGGAGCGTCTGACTGCCGTCGGCCGACTGGGCCGTCCCGACCTTTACATCCTGGTTGTTGAAGATCTCGATCTTCTGGTTGCCGTCGTCTTTCTTATCGAAACCGACTTTGAGCGTGTCGTTGTTTTCGACAATCCGTTCGAAGTCCTTCTCGGCGTGAAAGTAGATGTGCTCTTCGCCCTTCTTGTCCTCGAAGCGCAGCTCATTGAAATTCGCGGCGGCACCCTGTTTCGTGCTGCGGCTTTTCACGCCGCTCTGCGTCTTGTCCCCCGGCAGGTCGTACGGGGGCATCTGCTCGGCGTTGTAGACGCTGCCGATGATCAGGGGGCGGTCGGGGTCACCTTCGAGAAAGTCCACAACGACTTCCTGACCGATCCGCGGGTGGAACAGCATGCCCCATTTCTCGCCGGCCCAGTTCTGGGCGACGCGGATCCAGCAGGTGCTGTTGTCGTCCTTCTTCCCTTCCCGGTCCCAGAAGAACTGGACTTTGACCCGCCCGTACTTGTCGACATAGATCTCTTCGCCGGCAGGCCCCACGACGACGGCGGTCTGAATTCCGTTGACCACCGGTTTGGGCGTGATGCGGGCCGGCCGGAACTGAACGCTGTCGGGAATGCAGGTGAACGTATTGGCGTACGTGCTGTCGACGTCGCGGTCGCCGCTCGCGTAGGCCATGGGCTCGCGGATCGAGTGCTGGATCGACGTGATCACATACGACTTGTTTTTCTCGGCGGCCGCCGGGTGCGACTTGACGGTGAACTTATGTCCGGGCGTGAACGTCGGACAACCGCTGCCGCCGTGCACAACGTCGTAGCCAACCTCTTCTTCCTCCATTCGCAGCTTGACCTCGGCCTCCCCGTCGCTCTTCTGCGCGTACTCGCCGGGGTAGTCAAACAGCTCGAACTTCTTGGCGTCCGCGAGTGTGACGTTGGTCTGGGTTTGCGTGAGCAGGCTGGTACTGGGCGTTTCAAAGTTGTAGTCGGTCTGCGCCCACTTGCCCGAGCGGAATTCGTAGCGGTGTTCCCAGCTGGTCAGATGCTCCTTGACGGCGATTCCCGAGTAGTCCGCCGGCAGATCGACCTCTTTCTCGGGACAATCCCGATACGCACCCTTCTGGTCGCCCAGGACGAGGATATGCTTGTCCTTCTCGTGGCGGAAATAGTAGAAAATCCCCTCCTGTTCCATCAGCCGGGACACGAAGTTGAAGTCGGTCTCACGGTACTGCACGCAGTATTCCCACTGCTTGTGCTCGCCCTTGATCTCGGACGTCTCGTAGTCGGTCAGGCCAGCGTCGGCAAAGACCTGTTCGAGAATCTGCTTGACCGTCTTCTTCTGGAAGATCCGGCAGTTGGCCTTCCTGGTCAGGAACCACAGTTGAGGCACGATTTCCGCTCGGTAGACGCGGTGCCCGTGCGATTCATCACCTGCCATAAACCTCCGCACATAGCCGTGAAAGGGCCGGCGCGAGCCGTCGGGCCGCTTGATGTTGAACGACACAGGCTTACCGACGATGTCGCCCGGCTTGATGGAACTTTCCTCCGACACCATGTCCAGGCGGAAGCTGAACAGCCGGGAGAGCTCTTCGTGGCCTTCGACCTCCGTCAGCACGAGCTTGTTGTCGCCCAGCGGCGTGTGCAGATTCAACAGACGGTTTTTCTGATCGAATGCCATGCTTCTCACCTTCACGCAGAGCACCGCCCGGCAGTCGGGCGGCGCCGTTCAGAACGCGCCGCGGTCCCGCGACGCACGGCCGGGGACCGCGAGGCGATGCTGACGACTCGGTATCCGCGATTACTTCGAGCCTTCCTGCACCTTCCAGGAGTAATCGACGGCGCCCACCTTCTTGCCATCCGGCCCGATCTCGTTGTACGTCATCTTGACTTCCTCGAAGTTCAGCGAGAAGCTCTCCATCGGCTTCTGCTCGGATTGGCCGACGCCGTTGAAGTTGTAGGACGTGACCAGCACGTTCTTCAACTCGTACGTGAGGTACTTCGAGCGGCCCTCGTCGGCCATGGACGTCGTGAACTCGATCTCCACTTTCGGAAACACTTTGCCCTTGCACACAGCCTCCGCCAGCTTCGGCGACGACTTGTCCAACAGCTTGGTGCACTGGATATCCTCCAGGACCACATCCCCTCGGGCGCGAGCCGCCCCGGTGGCACCCCCGCCAGGACGGGAGCACATCTGACTGCACGACTCCAGATCAATCCACTTCTTGTGGTCTTTGTCCTGGCACTCGCCGTCCACCCCATCGAACTTAATGAACGCTGCCATGTCTGGTCCCCTTCGCTAAAACTGACGTCGTTGCTTCCGTTTTCGGCCACACCACCGAAGACACTACTGTTCTCGCACCGAGCCCCGAGAAGTTGCGGGCATTTTGGACAATTTTTCTGGCGCTTATTCGATCGCGTACTGGAACGAGCCGTCGTCGTCGAGCCCGACGGATACGCGGCTGATTGCGACCCCCTCCGCCAGGCGGGCCAGGAACTCGGCCGAGAGCTCCGGCAACAGGGTGCGCGTCAGGATGTGATCGACGTTCCGCGCGCCGGTGTCGACCTCCGTGCACCGCTGGACGATCGTGTCCACCAGTTCCGGCGAGTAGCTGAACGTCGCCTTGTAGTTCTCCGCGACGCGTTGGGCGATCTTGCCCAGTTTCAGGCGGATGATCTGCCGCATGACGTCGTCGCGCAGCGGGTAGTAGGGAATGATCTCCAGTCGCCCGAGAAAGGCCGGTTTGAAGATGGCCAGGAGTTCCTGGTAGACGGCGCCCACGAAGGCATCCGGTTCCGGGATGGTGTCCGGGTCAGCGCACATCTTTTTGATGGGCTCGCTGCCGGCGTTCGTGGTCATCAGAATGACGGTGTTCTTGAAGTCGATGTCGCGTCCCTCACTGTCGCGCATAATCCCCTTGTCGAAGACCTGGTAAAAGATCTCCTGCACGCCGGGGTGCGACTTTTCCATTTCGTCCAGCAGGACGACGCTGTACGGCTTGCGGCGGACGGCTTCAGTCAGCACCCCGCCTTTGCCGTATCCGACATAGCCGGGCGGGGAGCCCATGAGCAGCGAGACTTTGTGTTCTTCCTTGAATTCGGACATGTTGATGACGGTCATATTCTGTTCGCCGCCATAGAGCAGGCTGGCCAGCGTGATGGCTGTTTCTGTTTTCCCCACGCCGCTGGGTCCGGCCAGCAGAAAGACGCCGATGGGGGTCCGCGGGTCGCGCAAGCTGGCGCGCGACGTGCGCACGCTCTTGGCAATGCGATCCAGCGCATGCGACTGGCCCACGATGGATTCTTCCATCAGCTCCTTGAGGTTCAGGACGGTCTTGATTTCATTGGCCACCATGCGCCCCAGGGGGATGCCGGTCCAGGCGGACACGGTCTCGGCCACCGCCTGGGCGGTGACATACGGAAACACGAGCGGATGTTCGCCCTGGAGAGCGCGCAGCTGGGTCTCGGCCTCCTGCAGCTGCGTGCGCAGGGCGGTCACATCCGGCGCGGCCTCGGTGCTGACCGCGGCGGGCGGTTCCCCTTCGGTCGGCGCGGTCGCGCCGTGGGCATCTTCGAGCTTGCCGAGGAGCTCGCGGATCAGCGTGGCCAGGCGTTTTTCCTCTTCCCACCGCTGCTGGAGCCCGGCCAATTCCTCCTGGGCCACCCGCTTCTGGTCCTCAAGTTCAGCCAGCTGCTGCGCGTGCTCCGCCCCCGCGCGCTCCTCGCGCTGCAGGATTCCGGCCAGCACATCCAGCTGCTCGATCCGCCGCTGGCAGTCTTCGATGGCGGGGGGCGTGGCCGACTGACTCAGGCCGATGCGAGCGCAGGTGGTATCGAGCAGACTGACGGACTTGTCGGGTAATTGACGCCCGGAGATGTACCGGCTGGAGAGGCGCACGGCATCTTCCACGGCTTCGTTGAGGACGCGGACACCGTGGTGTTTTTCCAGCGTGCCGACCAGGCCGCGCATCATGGCGATGGCCGTTTTGACCTCCGGCTCATCCACTTTGACGACCTGAAAGCGACGGGTCAGGGCCGCGTCTTTTTCGAAGTACTCCTTGTATTCCGACCAGGTGGTCGCGGCGATCGTGCGCAGCTCGCCACGGGCCAGCGCCGGTTTGAGCAGGTTTGCGGCGTCCCCCTGCCCCGCTCCGCCGCCAGCGCCGATCATCGTGTGCGCTTCATCGATGAACAGGATGATCGGGGTGGCGGACGCCTTGACTTCGCTGATGACCGACTTGAGGCGATTCTCAAACTCGCCCCGGACCCCGGCCCCCGCCTGCAGGAGTCCCAGGTCGAGCGTCCGGAGCGACACGTGCTGCAGTGCCGGCGGCACCTCTGCGGCGACGATCCGCAGGGCAAACCCTTCCACCACCGCCGTCTTGCCCACCCCCGCCTCGCCTGTCAGGATCGGGTTGTTCTGCCGACGGCGCGTCAGGATGTCGATGACCTGGCGGATCTCGGCGTCCCGGCCGAGAACCGGGTCAATCTGTCCCTGTCGGGCGCGCTCGGTCAGGTCGATGGTGAACTGATCGAGCGCCGGCGTCCGCGAAGCGCCTCCCGTGCGCGGCGCCGTGTCCCGGGTCTCGGCATGGGCCGGTTCCGGCACCTGGCCCGCCTCGTCGGTCCCCGCCACAATCGTGGCCAGTTCCTGCCGCAGGGCTTCGAGCGAAATGTGTCCGAATTCCTTCGACGCGCCGTGGGCAACGCGGCCCAGCGCTTCGTCGCCCAACAGCGCACACAGTACGTGGCCGCTGCGCACCGCCCGCTCGGAATAGTCCACCGAACAGACCAGCCAGGCATCGCGCATCAGATCGATCACATTCAGGCTCAGCGCCGGCGACCGCGCATTGCCTGTCTTGAACCGGTCGACGACGCGCGTCAGGTCGGCCGCCAGGCGGGATTGATCCACCCCGTACTGCCGCAGAATCGCCGCCACATCCGTATTGGGCGTCTCCAGGATCTTGAGCAGCCAGTGTTCAATCTCGACGTTGTAGTTGGTACGCGACAGGCAGAAGCCGGCCGCCGCCTCGAGGGTGCGCCGTAGCGTGTCATTGAGCCGTCCAACCAACTGCTTGAGGTTCACCTGCACCACACCTCGTCCCCTTTGCTGCTAAAGCAAAAAAATGACCTGCCTTCACTCTCCGACGCTGCAGACCTCCATCTGGCCGCGGAATGTCCCTCGACTAACATCGCACCTTCGTTGTCCCGTCGGGGCGCCCTTCATCCGCAAACACGGCGGAATCGGCGTCCCGTGCGGCGGGCTGACCCAACAGCCAGCTATTCCAGCCCAGCCGTGTCGGAGCCGCTGCCGTTTCTCCCAGGCGGCTGGCGGGCACGTCGGCCGCCCGCAGCACGGGCTGGAGCGCGAAATCGAATGCAGGCCCCACATACAGACGCACCAACTGGCAGACCGCTCGCAGCAGGTCACCCTCGGGCATGAACCGGCGGAAGGTCTCGTAGCCGAGCGGGCCGACCCGCAGCACAAACATGCTTTCCACGCCCCAGACGCGTTGGCCGGCCAGCGCGTTGATTCCCAGTGCCGCATACTGACCGCGCGGCCGCTCCCGCGACGCCATCCGCGTCTGGTCAGCGGACTGCAGTGTAAGCCACTGCCCCTGAAACTGTCGCACCTCCACCGGCTCGTCCAGGAATTCGCCCACCAGGGCCGCCAGCGACACCGCGTTGGGCGGGCGATGTGCCAGTGTGCCGCCGAAGTAGATGGCCGTCATGTCGTCGAACTGCAGCCGATCGCGCAGCCGCGACTGACCCAGCCCGACCAAGGCGAACAAACAGGCGGTATACGGATCCTCCTCGCGCGCCTCCGCCGTCCCCCGCGCATGCTCGAAGACAATCGGCAGGCGATACTTGGCCCAGGCGCGGTAGAACAGGGAGGCCAGTCGGTGATGGAACAGGTCCAGGAAGTCGCGGAGGGCCAGCTGCCGATTCCGCACGGTATCGATCACGAGCTGCGAGTAATGGCCGGGGAGGACGCCCATCGGTCCGGTCAGCCCCAGGCAAGTGATCGTCATCGCCACCGGGCGTGCACCGGCGTCGTCCCCCGAGCGGTGCAGCGCCGCGATCGCGGCGGCGGGAAAACGCTGCGAATCGACGACGCGGAACCGGACGACTTCCTGGGCCGGTGCCGCGTCGAACCCGACCGGCTGTCGGCGGTGGGCCGCGTCGGCCAGCAGCGCTTCCCGTTCCAGCAGTCGCACCGCCTGGAAGAAGTCGAACGCTTCCGGCTCACGCGTCAGCCGGTCGGCGGGGCTGCCGGGCGCGCCGCTCCGGACCTGCGACGACGGTGGCTGTTGTGGAGCGTTCATACGGATCACCGGGTTCCAGTCGGCACCTGCTTACACCAGTATTTGTTCCCCCGCGCGGCGCGGACCGGTCCAGAGTACGTCTCGCTTGTTGGTTCCCACGACGATTTTTGTGAACGAGTTAAGGGAGCAGTACAGCGCGAGGAATCGATCGAGCACCAGGGCGAAGAGGAATGCGCCCGTGCCATAGTAGCTGTCTTCGTCCAGTCGCAGACGTACTTCCACGCCGCGTCCGAACGCGGGCTGGCCGCCGTGTCCGATGCGTCCGCTGACGCGCTGATAATCGATGCTCGCGACTCCAGCGATGATCTTGCGCGTCACGTCCGAGTCGACGTAATCGTACAGCTTGAGGATCTCCCGCAACGGCTCGGCCCCGTCCGCCCGGTTGACCAGCGACAGGTGGTTCAGGGTCAGGTGGGAGATCAGTCGCCAGATGGCGCCGTGTCTGCGTGGTGGACGGCGGGTCGGCGTGGGCTGGGTCAGGCACAACAGCTCGACCGGGCCACCGGGCACGAGCTGGAGGGCCGGCTGGCCGCCGCCATACGGGAGCCGGGCCGGCACATTGCGATTGAAACAGGTCGTGTCGATGTCGACGTACCAGCCGCCCGGCGCTGTCGGCTGAAAATCGAGATCGACCAGCGTCAGATACACTTCGGTGCCGACGTCCTCCTTGCCGCCGGCGCGCTCGACCATCCGCCGCGTGGGGTACCAGAAGCGCGTCGCTTCCCGCCGCAATTGGGCGTGGCGCACCGAGTAGAACGGCAGGAATTCGTGCGCCGCGCCCGCCGGATCGGTCGCCACCACACGGTCGATGGAATAGACCTCGTGAGCCCACGGCAGCCGCGGATCGGGAAGCACATGGTATTCAGCCTGCGTGTGTTTCAGCTGGATCGTCTGCGCGCGCTGGCGATAGAGGTTGACGATCGGTGTGCAGCCCAGCTCGAAAGTCTCGTGCGTGACCGGGCTTTCGAGTTCGGCCACGTAGCGGTCCAGATAGATGAACAGCTCGGCGCGGGAGGTGTCGGCCAGTGCCGTCCGGGCCTCGTCGGAAAACCCGGTGAAGTCGACAAACCGGAACTTTTCTGGTGCGGCAAAGTACTCGGTCAGGAGTTGATAGCCGCGGAAGGACCGCGCCGGGTAATCAAACAGCGTTTCGTCGGCCGCGAAACCGACCGGCTGCAGCGACTCGGGGCCGCAGACGACCGGTCGATCGTCTTGCGGCGTGCGGGCGATGACGATGCCGCGGACGTGGGTCCCCAACAGCTCGAAGAGCTGGTTCAGCACCTGCCACTGGCCGCGCAGGTAGAAGCGCAGTGGCTGCAACTGCAGCTGACCGATCCGGACGCTCGGCGAGCAGGTTTCCAGGGTGAGTCGCAGGCAGGCCTGACAGTCCGCCGCGAACCGCACCGGTGGACCCTCGAACGGTGCGCCGCGCATCGTGGCCTGGCGCACGACGACCGGCTCGAGTCGCACATCATAAGCCGTGCGGAACCGGCAGGGCTGACCGTCCACGGGCTGCGTTTCGACCACTGCCCCGCGCGGGATCGTGTAGGGCACCAGCTGGTCGGCCTGCGACGGCTTGAGGCGAAACCGCACGACGGCGCTGGACGGCACCGGGGCCAGGTAGTGCGGATAGAGAATGCCCAGGATGGCTTCCGCCAGTTCCGGAAAGTCGTCGTCCAGCTTGCGCCGCGTGCGCGCGTTGACGTAGGCGAACGCCTCGATCAGACGCTCCACGTGCGGGTCGTCAGACGGCTCGGCCGACAGTCGCAACTGACCCGCCATGTCGGGATAGGCCGCCGCGAACTCACCCGCCAACTGCCGAATGTAAGCCAGCTCGCGATGGTAATAGGGCAGCAGTTCGTCGGTCATGTCGCGTGCGCCTTCACCTCGACCGTCGAAGACATCGGCTCCAAATCCGAATCGAACACGACTTGCTGCGGTTCGGGCTGCAGGCGGAGGAGCGCATCGATGCGGAACCGCAGGTGCCGCTCGATGTGGGAGGTGTCGCCCACGAGCGTCACGCGAACCGATTTGAACCGCGGCTCAAACGCGCGAATCGTGTCTTCGATCTCCAGCCGCAGACGCTCCCGCTCCTCGGGCTCCTGCAGGTTGAACTGGCTGAAGTCGGGGAGTCCGTACGTGACGAGCGACACGTCCAACTCATCCAGGCCAGCAGGAACCAGGCCGCAGCGGCGGCGCGTATTGAGCAGGTTTTCCAGGTCGCGCCGCACGGCCTGTGTCACGTCGCGGACAATCTGTGTCCGCGATTTGAACACGCCGCTCTCCACGGCACCGCGCGCTCCGAGGAGCCGGTCCAGCACCGACGGGAGGATGGGCACGGCATCGGGCGTTCTGGGCATGGGCGTTCTCCACGTCTCCCCTGGTGAGTGTCAACGCGTCAGGCGGACGTGGGCGCCGCCGGGGCCGGGCCCGCTTCGATTTCCAGCCGCTTCAACTCCAGCAGCGGCAGCTCCCTGCCGTCGGCCTCGAAGACCCGCTGCCCCACACCCACCACCGGTCCGTCGTCGCCGCCAAGCCAGGACGTGCCGCGGGCCAATCGCGCCAGGTCGTCGCCTTGCGTATAGGTCGTAATATACACCGCGGGAAGAAAGAGCTCGCTCCCGGTCGTGCCGCGGACCACCATGTGCACGGGCCGCCAGAGCAGATCGCGCGGTCGCTGCGGTGCGTGCAGCTCGATCCGTTCGATCAGTTCGAACGGCACCCAGTAATACTTGCCGCGCGGGGAATGCACCTCCAGGAACGAGGCGGTACATTCATCCGTGTCCCCGAACGCGGCGAACGCGGCGCCATCGCACCTGCCACAGAGTGCGGGCCGGGCCGCGATGGCCTCCGTCACCAGTTGGCGGGCCTCGCCCGGTTTCTGCTCCCGCAGCGCCACCAGCGCCCGCAAATGCAGTTGGACCGCCGCCGACGGCGGCTCGATAAACTCCGGCAACCGCCCCTCGTGAAACACCTGGTGCCGGGCGATTTCAGCGCGAATCAGCTGCCGAAAGGCCGCGACCGCGAGCGACGTCGGCGGGTCGGGCGGATTGAGTGCATCGAGCTGTTTGTCGGCGCGGTCCCACTCGCCGGACACGCACAACAACTCGGCCAGCAGCCAGCGTCGCGCCGTGTCGGCGGGATGCTGGCGCACCTCTTGCGTCGCCAGAGCGAGCGCCTCGCCGAGTTTTCCCTCGTGGTACAGGTCACCGGCTGTCATGCTGGTCCTCGTGTGAAAAAAAGTGCCTTGCTTCGAGATCGTCCACGCGCGGCGGCAGGCGCCGCGCCACCCCATCGGCCTCGCGCCGTCTCATTCATTCCATGTTCGAAGTTCGAACGGCGGCTCGGCAGGAGCCTCGCCCTCCCTTGCGGTCGATAGTCGATGTTTGATGTTCGAACGGCGGCTCGGCAGGAGCCTCGCCCTCCCGTCTGCGCCTCGCCCTCCGCCCTCCGTCCTCCGCCCTCCGTCCTCCGCCCTCCGTCCTCCGCCCTCCGTCCTCCGTCCTCCGTCCTCCGCCCTCCGTCCTCCGTCCGTTCACGTATTCCGTGGCAGCGGGGCGACTTCTGTCACCAGTCGAACCATGGCCGCAATGTCGTCCCGTTCGTAGTGCGGTTGCAGCTGCATGACGCACTCAAAAGCGCCCGGGACGGAGGGCTTTTCCCGGACCTGAATTTCCGCACCGCGCAGCGGCCGTCGGGCCTTGACTTCCGGGGACGGACTGCTGTCGGCGGTGATGTAGTCGGCGATCCAGTCGCGCAGGAACCGCTCCAGAGCGGCCGCATCGGAAATCGCGCCGGTCTTGTCGCGTGCGATGACCTTCAGGAAATGGGCGAAGCGGGCGACGCACAGCATATACTGCGTCATGGCAGAGATGCGCGCGTTCTCGGTCGCTTGGGGAGTCGCGTACTGCTGCGGCTGCTGGATGGACGGCGTGCTGTAGAACGCCGACCAGGGCGTATCCGGGCAGTCGACCAGGGCGGTGAGTCCCAACTCACTGAGTTCTCGTTCCCGTTGATCGGTGATCCGCAGTTCGGCGCAGCTTTTCACGGCCACGCCCGGCGCATCGGTGTCGAACGCGGGGGCGGGCAGTCCTGTGACGAGGCCTCCGTCTTCAAGTCCCACGCGCACGCCGTGCAGGCTGGTGAACCAGCCGGACTGGGCGAAGGAACGCAGCACCACAGCAGCCAGGGCGAAGGCGGCGCCACCCCACAGGTACTGTTCGAATCGCGACGCCTCTTCCACGAAATGAAAGCGATCCAGGCGCGTGCCATCATCCGCGTAGGGGAGTCGCATGAGGACGCGGGGGAGGGTCAGGCTGATGAACCGCGCATCCTGCGACTGCCGCAACGCGTTCCATTTCACATAGCGCGGCCGTTCCCAGAGCGACTCCAGTTCGCTGCGGTGTTCCAGTTCCGCGAATTCGTCCAGTTCCAACATGGAGGGGTGGGCGTTGAGCACGGTGGGGCAGAAGGCCGCGGCCGCGACGCTGCTGAGCTTGCGGACGACACTCACATCGTCGTGCGGGTGGTCGGGGGCAAGCCGCGCGTGCACGTCGAAGTCGGCGACGATCAGTCCCAGGGGGACACCGCCCGCCGTGCCGAAGCTGTCGGTGTAGACCAGCCGGAACCACTCGCTCTGGTCAAACTCGACGGCGTTTTCCAGGTCGGCTTCAAGTTCCGCCCACGCGATGTTGACGACACCCACCTCGACCGATCGTTCGCCGGACAGATCGGCCACGTGCACGAGGTATTCCAGGCCGCGCCAACTGGCCTCGAGCTTCTGGAAGGCGGGGGCATGCAGCAGCACGTTCACCTGCCGGCTGATCGCCGCGTCGATCCGGGCGATGTCCTGGAACAGCCGCCGCACGAGGTGATCCACGGTGTACCCGTCGAGACTGCCGACCCAGCAGCGGAGTGCCGCCAGCGGGTCGCGCCGCGCCAGAAACTCATCGATCCGCTGCGCCCGCCAGGCGGCATCGTCCCGCGGCGTCTGCGCGGCAGGCGTGACCGCGTCCTCCCGCGGGGCGGCACCGGCGGGCAGCCGCGACGGCGCGGCATCGTGCGCCGCCTCGGCGACCGGACCGCTCGGCCTGTGCTCTGAGGGGCCCGTCAACTTGGTGATCCCTCATTTACGACCTGGCGCAAGATCACGACGCCTTCTGCGGCAGACGCGCCACCATCCGCAGGGAGGTGGTGAGCTGCTGCATGGGCAGCCAGGGCTGCAGCCATGCCACGGCCTGGTACGCGCCGGGGCGATTCGGATCTTCCTTGACCTCCACCTTGGCGGCACGGAGCGGATAGCGCGCCTTGGAGTTCTCGTCCGGATTCGAGTCCGCGCTGATGTAGTCCAGCAGCCAGTTCTCAAGTCCTTTCGTGACTTCTTCCGCCGTCGTCCATTTCAGGCTGCCAATCTTGTCGCGGGCCATCACCTTCAGGTAATGGGCAATCCGCGACGTGGCCATGATCACCGGCAGTCGGGCGGAGATTTCGGCGTTGGCGTTCGCATCGGACTGCCGCGGTCCGTAGTACTTGGGCTTCTGCGTCGTCTGGGCACCAAAGAACGCCGCGTAGTCGGTCTTCTTGTAGTGGCACAGGGGGAGAAAGCCGAGCTTGCTGAGTTCCGCTTCGCGCCGGTCGGGAATCGCGACCTCCGTCGGGCACTTCACTGTCTCGTCCCCGTCGGCCGTTTGGACGACGTGCGTGTCGAGCCCTTCCACGCGACCACCCCCTTCATAGCCCTGGATCCGCGTGCACCAGCCGGTCACCGCAAAGGCCTCGGTCAGACGCGTACCGAGCACGTAGGCGGTGCTCATCCAGCAGTACTGATCGTGGCCGATCTCAATGGGCTGTCCGTCCGCGCCCAACTCGACCTCTTCAAACACGAACTCGCTGACTTTCTTCGTCTGTTTGCCGTACGGCAAGCGGGCCAGCGTGCGGGGGAAGGTCAGCGTGACGAACCGGGAGTCTTCACTGTCCCGGAACGAATTCCACTTGATGTACTTGGGCGCCTCGAAGATCTTCTCCAGGTCGCGGGGCTGGTTCAGCTCCGTCCAGCTGTCGAAGCCGAGAATACTCGGCGCGACACTCGACACAAACGGGCAGAAGGCCGCGGCCGAGACCTTGGAAATCTCGCTCAGCAGCTGGATATCCTCCGGGTGGGACGTGAACTCGTAGTCGCCGATCAGCGCGCCCATCGGTTCACCGCCCGCCGTCCCGAACTCGTCCGTGTACACGTGTTGGAAGAGCATGCTCTGATCGAACTCGGCGGCTTCCGTCAGGTCCTTGAAGAGTTCATCCCGCCGGCAGTGCAGGGCCTTGATCTTGAGCGTGCGGCTGGTTTCCGTGTTGAACACGAGATAGCGCATGCCGCGCCAGGTGCCTTCGAGTTTCTGAAACTCCGGATGATGCATGATCGCCGCCAGCTGCTGCGAGATCTGGGCGTCGAGCCAGCGAATGCCTTCGTCGATGCTGCGTTTGACCGTCTTGTCAAACTTCACGACGCCCTGGTTGGCCCAATCGACCAGCTCGCGGAACATCACCTCGGCTTCGGACCGGGTCGTCTGCTTGGTGGCCTTGATGGCATCGTCCAACAGACTTGGGCGCTCAGCTGCGACGGACTCCGCCGGGGCCGCTGCTTTCGGTTCAAGCTGTTCACCGGAACTCATGCATCACCCCCCTTTATTCGCCTTGAGATTGCTTGCCGAGCGTTTCGGCCCAACGCTTGATCTCGTCCGTATTGGTCAGCACCTGCTGCAATACTCCGTCCAGCTTGGCGCTGGCGTCGACCTTCGTGGCCAGCTCCTGCAGCTTGTCGCGGGCTTCCAGCAGTTTCCGCAGCGGCTCCACCTGCCGCGCCACGTTCACCGGCTCAAAGTCCGACATCTTGTTGAACTGCAGCTGCACGGCCATTTCACTGCCATCGCCGGCCAGCGTGTTCTCGACGCGCAGATTCAGGCCGGGCGCCATGCTGGCCATCACCTTGTCGAAAGAGTCCCGGTCGATCTGGACGAACTTGCGTTCGCGCAGCGGCTTGAGTTCCTTGCTGGGGTTGTTCCCCGACAGGTCGCCCACGACGCCGACGACGAACGGGAGCTCTTTCTTCACCTCGGCGCCGCCCGTCTCGACCTGATAGGTAATGTGCACTCGTGGCGGACGCACGCGACTGAGCTTGTCGTGAATACTGCCGCTCATGGAGCTGGCTCCTTACGCGATGAGAACAGAGCCGATCGTCTGGCCGACTACCCGGAATTTATACACGACGGTATGTGGTAAAGCAAGCGTGGGCGGGCCGCGCCGGCGTTCGCCCTGGCTTGCCCGCGCGGAGTTCGGGTTCTTGGGCACACGGCGGCGGTCCCTGCACTCCTTCCCGCCCCGGCCGGCCCAGAGTCACCGTCACCACCACCGATGCTCTCGCATGCCTCCAAGCCCAGAACGCCAACGGCTCGCCCGGCGGCTCAATCGGCCGTCGCGGGTGGGTCCGTACCCATGTCCCGGGCCAGTGCAGCGCGCAGGTCCTGGTCGCGCACGACTTCGACCAGCAGCTCGGGGAAGTCCAGTTGGCCGAGTCGCACGACGCGTTCGAGTTGCCAGGCCAGCGGCGACTGCGGCTCATGGTCCCGGAAATACTGGGCCACGCGGCGGAGGGCCGCGAAGGCCTCTTCGCGCCGGGTAATCGCGCTCGGCGCCGCCGCCGGGCCACTGGTGGTGTCCGCCGCCGGTGCCGCAGCGGTATCGGCCACGGAGGCCTCCTCCGCAGGGGCCAGCTGCTCGACCACTTCCGCGCATTCGCCCAGCGCAGTGGCGATCCCGCTCAACACCGGCGCGGCCGAGCCGCATTGCGCGTTAAGCCAGGTATTGAGCGCATCCAATTCGTCCCGCGCAGCGTCGACCAATGTCCGGATGCCTGCCCAGTCGTCGGCGGATGCCTGGCGCGCGGCCAACTCAAATTCCGCCAGCGGGAGTACGCCGTCGTTGATCTGCTGCTGGCGCACGTCCGGATCGGTGATCTTCTCGAGGTTCTGCGACGCGCGATAGTCCAGGGCCGAGAGCTTGCCGCAGGCGGGGCTGTCCAGGATCGGCATCGCGCGAATGGCCTGCAGGCAGAACCGGCGTCCCAGTTTGGCCAGCGGCGCGACCGTGGTCGTCAGGCCGGAGACGTCCGGCCGCTCGTGGATGTGCTCCCAGTGTGTCTGGCAGAGCTCGCGGAGCAGCTGCAGTCCGAATTTCAGACCCGCCCACCCTCGCGTGCGGATCAACGCTTCGACCAGCCAGGCCGCGACGCGCAGGTCCTTGGCGCGACGCTGCAGGATCTCCGCCGCCTGTGCGCGCACCGCATCCCAGTCGGGAGCACGCAGATTCCTCATCAACAGCTCGCGCTCGTGCGGCTCCAGATAGGGATCTTTGGCTTTCTCCGCTTCCTCTTCCCAATGGGCCGCGCTGTCAAAGGCGTCCTTGGCCGCCGTGAAGACCGCCTCCGAATCGGGCGTTTTGCGCAGGTCCACACCGGCGGGCTGTTCCGGCGTGATCGGGGCCAGCAGCGCGGCCAGATCCAGGTCGATGGTCGTGTCCAGCATCGGAAGGCTCCCCCGCGGCATCTGCCGCTCAATCGGCCGCACCCCGGCGACGCAATTCCCGCGCCAGCTGTTCCAGCACGCGGGCATGCAGCCGGCTGGCCCACGACTTGCTCATCCCCGTCTGGCGGGCGGCCTGCTGTAATGTAGCACCCTCGAAATACACGGCCTGGATGAGCCGCCGCTCCGGCATGGGCAACTGCGCGACGAGCGTACGCAGTAATTCGGCAATTTCGCGGCGGGCCAACAGCGCCGGTCCGCCAACATGCGGGTCCTCGATGGTCGAGTCGCGGATTCCACCGCCGGTATCGGAATGCGAGATTAAGTAGATTACGCCGAGTTTAGCGGTCAGGTTGCCAAACCATTGTGCGTCGTCCTCGCTCGACTCGGCCTCCGCGGCCTCCCGCAGGGCCTGTGCCGCCATCCGCTCGTAGCGCAGGCGATTGTAGTAGGCACGACTGGTCCAGGTCATCTTGGCCAGGCCGTCATAGATAGCGCCGCGAATACGGTAGTAGGCGAACGTCGTGAACTGAGCGCCCTTCTCGGCGTCGTAGTCGCGCGCCGCTTCCGCCAGTCCGACTTCGCCATAGGCGATCAGATCGTCCAGTTCCATGCGGACCGGGATGTTGCGAAAGATGCGCAGCGCCAGAGCACGCACCAGGGGCTGCCCGGCGGCGATCCGTTCTTCGCGAGTCAGCTGCGACGTGGTCATGCCAGGGCCTGCCCCAGCCGTTCCCAATACGTTGTCAAACGAGCGCGCACGTCCGGCGTCTCCAACAGGGTGCTGGCCACGGTCGCCGCCAGCTCGTGCCACTGGGCCTCGTCCATCTGCAGCCGGTCGAAGCGGAGCCGCAGAATCGCCAGCACGAGTTCCGGTACGACGGGGGCGTGGTCCAGCCCTTGGCCCCGGTACCGACGCGCGACGGCCAACAGCGCGTCGCGCTCGTCGGCCGCCGCGGCCAGACCGCCCGTGGCAATCGTCTCCGCCACGACCTGCTGGAGCAACTGGCTCTGGGCGGTCGCGTCCGTCACGTCGGCGGGCAGCTGCGCGGGCTGATCACCCGGCTGAGCCTCACGCTGGGGGCGGTTCGCCGATGCCATCCTTTCGCACTCCGAGGACCATCGAGCAATCAATAACGTCGCGCAATCCAGGCCACGGTGGCCAGCACGAGGGCGCCAAACAGCAGTCCGTTGACCACGTACAGGGCACGCGTCCAGATCGCGTAGCGGCGGTCTTCCTCCAGCGCTGCGCGGGTCCATTCCACCCGGTACTCGGGCAGGGGTCGGTTCGGCACGGCGTTGAATTCCTCGTCGAGTCGGTTCAGCACGCCGCGCACGAAACCGTAGAGTTCGCCGCCGGACGGTCCCGTGCCGGTGGCGGCGAAGTAGGTGCCGAACATCATGGGCGGCGTCTCGGCGGCGTCTTCATCAGAGGAAAAGGCGCTGGTCAGCACCGACTCAAGGCGCGGCAGCAGGTCGCGCCGCACCTTGGCCAGCAGCCGATACAGGCGCCGGTTGGCCGGCCACTGGGCCAAGCCTTCCGGCTGGCGGAACAGGTAGTAGACCCATTCTTCAAACCAGCCACATGCCTGGCGTGAGAGCGTCACCATGTTCTCCTGCGTAGGACGGATCTCGGGATCGAACCGGTGCCCCGCCCGGTTGTCCTTGGTATTCTCCGGTCCCAGTCGCCGCACCAGTTCGAAGAACCCGGTTTCCTGTTCCAGCCCCGTGATCAGCGCGGCCGTCAGGCAATTCACCCGGGCGTGCTGCCGAATCGTTTCCAGGTCCTGGCGGACCATTCGGGGTGCCGCCTTGGCGACCATGATGTCGGCCAGCATGGCGTAAGGCAGTACGGTGATGATGCCGTTGATCGGGCACACGGGGTTCCGCTCACGTCGCAAGAGCTCACACACGTGCCCCAGACGCTCAACCTGCTCCTGGACCTCGGCGGCGGGCAATCCGGTGCCCACGGGCAATCCGGGCGAGGTGCCGCGTCCCTCGCCGCGCCCGGCGCCGGCGGCACCCGGCTTGATCGTGCCGCGCAGGTCGGCCGGGAACGTCGGCGCCGGCGCCGCTGCGGCTTTGGGCCGCGCGGTCTCACGCACGTCGCCCGCTTTCGTGCCTGGCACGAGCGTGCCACGCAGGCGCGCCTGCGATGTCGCCGCCTCGTCCGGCCCGCCGGCCGTCGGTCCCGCGCGGCCCTCGCGCGCCGTCCGATGCAAATGTCCCAGGCAGCCCAGATCCGAGGCCACCAGAAACACCGCGCGGTCCGTGGCATACCACACCAGCGGCTGGCGCCCCTCGGGCACTCCATCCAGCGGCCCCTTCAGGTCAGCCGCCCGAAAAATATGCCGCGTTGTCTCCGCGTCCGGCGCGCCGATGACCAGAAACACCGGCAAATCCTGGAAGGAAAGCCGATTCTTGGCCAGGGCCGCGATCCCCGCCCGCCATGCCTCGTCGATGTCCGGATAGCGCGGCAGACCTCCCTCCAGCCACAGACGGATGGCCCAATACACCACGCTGCTGATGACAGCCACCAGACCCAGCACGACGGCGCCGTAGAGCAACGGCTTGCGGCTCTGCCACGCCAGACCCTCTGCTTGGACCTGCCAGATCAGGGCAATGACCAGCGTCACCAACAAGATGGTGGCCAGGACAAGGGTGATCCGCGCGGGCAACGATAAGCCCAGAAACCGGCGCGGCACCGACACCAGGCGGGCGAACCGACTGGTCAAGTACCGCACGGGTGCCAGAAGGCCATTAAGGAATGACTGCAGGATTTTCATGGACGCTGACCACCAACGGCTGAGACGCACGGGGCGCGTCTTGCGACCGGGGCCCCTCCGGGCCCGTTGCCGTGCGGAAATACAGCACGATCAGAAAACCGATGGCCAGGAGCACGACCGTCAGGATCCCGGCCCCCAGGAAATCGTAGCGGGCCTCCAGCGGCGGCGCTCCGGCGATCGGCGGACGCATGGTCGCGGTGATGTTCGGAATCCCCTGGCCAGGTTGCAGCAGCTTGCCGGTCTGCTGCAACCACTGGGTCAGATCCCGCGGCAACTCGTAGTTTTCGGCCGTAAACGCGGCTTCCTCCTCATAGGCGTAGAAGCCTTGAAACCCCAGCACGACGCAGATGAAAAACACCTCCAACGGGTCGCCGCGGGTCAGCGAGGCGGCGTCGCGGGCCCGCAGAAAGAACCGAATGGCCCCCTCGGCCGAACTAAAATACTCGAACTCCAGCTTGTTGCTCGCCCACCACGCCGCGCCGTCCCACGTGTTGGCCTGAATCAGCAGTTCGTCCGTCCAGCACGCCAGCGCGTACTTGGCCAGTTCCCAGCCGGACCTCTGTCCGATGCGCTCCTCCGCCGCCTGGAATCGCTGGTGGATCCGGACGCGGATCGCATCGGGCTGCGTGGCCGGCTTGTCGGCAATCTCGTCCACCACCTCGAGCACTTCGAGGATGATCGGATCCACGGCATCGGCAAACGTCGGCGTCATGGGCGTATCGGCCGGACGGCAAACAACCAGAATTGAACATTGAACCGCTTGCCGCGCCACAGCACCTCGATGTGATTCTGGCCCGGCAGCCGGTCCGCGTTGGCCACGATTTCCCGCGTGAACCGCATGGCGAGTGTGCTGTAGTTCACGACGCTCAGCCACGCCACGCCGTCTTGGCGCACCTGGTAGTAGACCCAGCCCGCCTGCGTGGGCAGCGGCCGCGGGACTTGCGGGACTTCGGTCAGCTCCAACCCCGGGAAGGCCCCGGTGAAGATCCGATCAATCTGTTGGCGGCTGCCGATCTTCCAGTCGAAGTTGCCCGGCTGCAGCAATTCGCGGCAGTCCCGCGCCGACATGCCCTCGCCGAACACGCCGACGTACCACTGCCACCCGCCCCGCAGCCATTCCGGATCGAGCGCCACCTCCATGCCCTGCTCGGTCCCAATGAAACATCGTCGCTCAAACCCCCCCTCGGTCGTGGCGTTGAGCAGCCGTTCGATCTGGGCCAGCGCCCATTTGAAGATGCGGGCCAGATCGTCGTGGTCATACCGCGGCACGTCGGCGACCCGCCGCGCCGGGCCGAACACGGACAAGGCCCCCACGAGCCGGCACAACTCGGTGTACACGTCGAACGGGTGGACGCCGTCGCCAAAGGCAAAGCTCGAGAGCGACGCGTAGTACTCGTTGAGGATCCGCAGGATGAGCAGATCACTCAGGTCCCGTTCATTCTGCCCCGCCAGACTCAGACCGCGCTCCATCACGCGCGGCGCGAGCACGTTGATGTTCGCCCCGATCAAGTCGTAGATCTTCTGGACGATGTCGAGGTAGAGCGGCTTCCAGGCGTCGATGGCCAGCAAGGGCGGGATGAAATCGCTGTCCAGCTGGGGCGTGGCGTCACCCGAACCGGCGCGGCGCACACGGGCCACGGGCAGCGCATCGTAGCCCTCCGGGTCCTGATGGCCCAGGAGCACCTGCACATTGAGCGCCCGGAGCTGGATCTCCTGGTCATTTCCCCCGCGGCTTTCGTCCTGGAGCTCCTCCGAACATTCGCCAAACCGCTGGTCCGCAGCGGCGCTCGGCAGCCCGACGTTTGGCCGCCCCAACACCAGCCGGGGCACCGCCAAGTACACCGTCACCTGCGGCTCGCGCTCCAGCGCCGGCCGCAAGTTGACACGCCCCAACTGGCTCTCCGAATCGATCGTCACCACCGTACCCTGCCGCAATCGCGCGTGGCAACGGTCAATCTGCAGCTGGTAGTTGGCTAATGCGTCGACGTTGAGCTGAAAGTGCCGCAGCCCATAGCTGTACGCCCGCTGCCACTGCTGCGTCGTGGAGAGCAGTTCGTGCCAGTAGCGGTCCGCCGCCTGGAAATGCTGAGGGCGCAGAAACATGCCCTCGTACCAGTGAACCGGCAAATAGCGCATTAGGTCACGCAGCTCCAGTGGGGACACTGACTAGTATCAAATGACGGAGTCGAACATGGCAGAGCTGCAGCGAGGGGCGTCGCGACCTTCGTTCCGGATGGCCGACCGGCACCGAGAGGATGGCGCGGCCAAGCGGAGTCGGGCGGTCGGGTTGTTCGTCTGGGGACTGGTGCTCCTGGTCTTCTGCGCGTGGGCCATTTACCAGCTGATCCCACACGCCACGCGGACCCACGTGGTGACGGCGGTGGTGCGGTACGACCGCGAATGCGAGCTGACTCCCCTACCCTGGCAGGACCCCGTGTGGCGCGATGATCCGACCGCCCTGGCGGACCTGTTGCCGCGCACAAGGTGGACCGGCTTGAAGGACGACGTGATGCGCGGCCAGGGCCTTCTGGACCTCGCTCGGCACGCTCCCGCGGCATGCGAACTCGGGCCGCGCGATATGCTGATTGTGATGTTGTCAGCGTACGGCAGTGCGGACGCCGGCGAGCCGTGCGTCTTGATGGCGGACTTCGAGGCCCGCGGTAATCCCGCGCAGCATGTGCAGCTGTCGCAGCTGCTGGAGGCGATCGCCCGGGTGAAAGCGGGGCCGAAACTGCTGGTGCTGGACCTCCTCCCCTTGCCGTTTGACCCGCGTCTTGGCCGCGTGGAGCTGGACCTGCCCAGCCTTGTGGAGTCGGCGGTGACGAAAATGTCGGCGGCGGTCGAACCCGACCCGCTGTGGGTGCTGCTCCCCAGTCGGACCGGCGAGCTGCCGCAGGTGTCGTTTGCTGAACGGGACACTCTGTTTGGGCGCGCCGTGCGCGACGCACTGGCGGGATATGCCGACCGGCCGGAGTGCCGCGGCGACGGGAACGGACGGGTGAGTGTGGGTGAGCTCTATCGCTATGTGGCCGTTCGGTGTCGTGCGCGTAGCGGCAATGAACAGACGCCGTTGCTCCTGCGCAGCGGCCGCGGCACCGTCTCCCCGGCGGGCGAGGAGGATGACACGGCGGTGGTGGAAGTGCTTCCTCCGCGTGACGAGGCCGTGGAGGCCGAACAGAAGACCCCGCTCGACGCGCGTGCGGCGGGCGATGCCGCGCTGCGCGGGCTCACGGTCGCTGAGGGTGGCGCCGACCGCGCGGCGTCGGACTTGGGACGGAAGGCCGGTGATGCGGCGCTTGCCCCACGCGCGCCTGCCCCTGCTGCCAAGCCGGCGGAACCGGCGGCTTCGGCCGACAGCGCAGCCGACGCAGCGGCAGGAAAAAAGGAAGGTGCGGGCCAGGGTGCGGCGGCACCCGCACCGGGCGAGCCACCGCAGCCCAAGGCTGAGGCTGCGCCCCAGTCAGTACTCGCAGCGCCCGTTGCGCAGTTGTGGCAACTGCACGAGGCCTTGGGCGAAGGCCACGATGTGGCCTCCTCGGACGTGCGGCCGCTGGACTATGCCCCCGCCTACTGGCGCTGGATGGAGGCCCAGCTGGTGGACTGGGATCTGCGGCTCCACTGGGGGTCGCAAGCCGTGGGGAGTGTCGCCGCGGACCCGCAGAGTCTGTTGGCCGAGCTCAAGGCGGTGCGCCGGGATGCGGACGCCGATCCGACGCTGCTGGCCGCCACACGCTGGCTGCAAGAGCGGGAGGCTGCGACCCGCCGTGCCACGGAATCCGCGTCGCATCCTCTCCGCCAGCGGGCCGAACGGACGCTGCGCACCTACCTGCGGCTGGTCTACCGCGCGCGCGATCTCGTGCTCTGGCACGCGCGCTGGACGCTTGTCTCCCCCGCCGCCGTGCCACGCGACCGCGACCGTGCGCTGGCCGACTACCTGCAGCATCTCGAGTCCTTTGGCGAAGCGCTGGCCGGGCTGCTGCAACGGGCGCAGGTTTCCGCCGAGGACTTTGATCGGGAAGTGCAGCGTCTGGAACAGCAGTTGGGGCGGCGGGACACACCGCGGAGTCTGCTCGGTGAGTACCACGCGCTGCTCGAGAGCGTTCACACGGATGTTGACCGCGCCTCCACCGACCAGGTGATTTTCGTCTGCCTCCTGTCGCCCCTGTTGACCCCGGCGCAACGCGAGTCCTTGTACACGCGACTCGCGGCGCAGCAGGTGCCCGACCCCAGCGACCTGGGCCCCGATGCCGAGGACCGCTGGGTCGTCATCCGCGAGGACGTCCGGCGGCCGGCCGGTCGGTCGGCTGATGTGGTCGCCCAGTGGTACCTTCGGCTCTGCGCACTCGGGTCCGGGCGGCGCGCGTCGGACGCACTTCCGAGCGAGGGGATGGAACCACAGTCCCTCCCGGCCGTCGTCGCGCGGACCGTCCAGGACCTGGATCGTCTGGTCGCCCAGTCGCAGACCACCGTGTCCCAGCGCCTGCAGCTGGAGCTGGCTGCGCGAACGGCGGACCCTCGCGACGTAGAGCGCGGCCGGTTGAACCTGCCGAACGATTCGCTGGTACGTGTGGAACTGACCTATCCGGACATCATGACCGTGGCGGTCGAGCCCGGCGAGCAACTGGCCCTGCGGCGACTGGGCGAGGAGGCGGCACGCCTGGTGGTCACGTTGCGCGCGACCGATCCGAACCGCCGCGAGACCGGCTGGAAGCTGGCCTTCAATCCGCAGGAGCTCGCGGTCACGCGTGCTGGTCAGACGCAGCCGCTCCTGCCCGGCGACCAGCCACGTCTGGCCCTCAGCGCTGGGCAGGCCCAGGTGGAGTTATTGGTCACGCCGCGCGGGCCCGCCTCGCCCGAACCACGCACCGAATACCTGACGATTGAAACGACGGATGGCGATGCCCCGGCGTCGCGCCGTCTGGCTTGTCTGCTGCCGCGGGACACCGTGGTCGAGTTGGCGGCGGAAACGCTGGCGCTGGACCGCAGCGGCCAGTGGATT
Source organism: Pirellulaceae bacterium (assembly GCA_025459265.1). GTDB lineage: Bacteria > Planctomycetota > Planctomycetia > Pirellulales > Pirellulaceae > JAAYDI01. The sequence goes on from JALOQX010000057.1 coordinate 27,954, forward strand.
CCGATCGCGCCGGTCCGCTGGGAGATCCCCTTGGAACAGCGGACGCACGCCGCGCTGCGGCTCGAGCCATTGCCGAACCGCGAGACGCGGTACGCCTTCCGCCTGCGCAACCGGGGGGAATCCGCGCTGCAGCTCAAGCTGCAGCTGGTGGCCGTGCGGCTGCCGGCCGACCTGGTGCGGAGCTGGCCGCAAGGGCGTTTGACGGATGGACGGCGCGTCTTCCAATCCGTCGCCGGGGCACTCTTCGATTCCGGTCAGCAACTGCGCCCCGGTCTCCCCGTCCTGGCGGCAGGGGACGTCACGTTGCCAGCTGATGAAGAGGCCCCACTTTTGCTCGCTCCCCCCGTGCCGGCAGCGGACGCTGCTGCGCCACCTGCGGCGGCCGCCGCGCCGGCCGCGCCCCCGGCGGTGCCGACCGCGACGCCGATTGCCGAGGGACTGCTGGCGATCCTCACCGGTCAACGGCCCGAGGAACGCTGGTTGAAGTGGATCGAGATCGCGCCGCTTCACCCGCAGTACCTTGTTGCCGCTCAGGGAGCCCGGCTGGAACGCGAACGACTGACGGTGACTTTCTTGCCGGGTGCCGCGGCGGCGGCGCTGCCGGGCATCAACGTCTGTCTTGATGAGCAGCCAGGACAGTTTCTGCCGTTGGGCGCGCCCCAAGTGATCCCGGTGCGATCCGACGAGTTCGAGAAGACGTTGGCCGTCGACGGAGTGCCACGTTCGCTTGTCCTGCGCCCCGCGGCGGCCGATCCGGCGGACTGGCGCGACCAGCGGCGCGACGTGCGCAACGTCGCACTCAAGGGACTGGTGGGTCAACGTGCCGCTGGGGGCGAGATCGCCTTCGTCACGCCGGAATTCCGCCTGGCATGGCAACCACCGGCACCGGCGGGTACCGACCCGACGAAGATCTCCTCCCCGCGCATCATCGGCTCGACGCCGCCCGTCTTCCCAAAACTGCAGTCCCTGCGCTTGGACCTGGCCGTCGACGCGCCACTCAACGCATTCGTACCCGGCAGCCAGGATGAACCTCCCCGCGAATTCGTGACCGTGCGCCTCACGCGCGATGACGACGCCCGCACGCTGGTCGAACGATGGTTTTTCGAGGATCGGGTCTGGTCCGGTCAAGGTGAAACCCGCGATGGCCAGCTCTCGATCCGACTGGACTCGATGGAGGACCTGTCTCTGTCAGTGCCGTCGGGCGGTGACGTGTTCCCCCCCGAATCCGGCGAGTACACGCTCGAGACGCGGCTGCAGCTGACGGGCTATCCACCCCTGTCCACCAAGTCGCCAGTGCGGTTGATCGTCGATGCCGACGCGCCGCAACAGGTCGTCGTGCAGGGATTGCCACCGGCGGTTCCCGAAGGTCGGGAGACGATCACGCTGCGCATTTCGTGCCGCGACTTGACCGGTCCGCGCAAAGTCGCCTACGCCTTTGTCGCCAAAGCGTCCGACCCGCTGCCGGCAGAGGCCGCCGTGAAAAACGTCACGCCGACCCGGCAGCTGCGCGACCAGTGGTCGGCCGAAATCGTGGTGAATATCGCCGACCTGAAAGCAGCACCGAATAACCGATCCAGCAACTACTATTTCAAGGCGCTGGTGTGGGACGAGGCGGAGAACGCGACGGCGATCCCGCCCGCAGACGTCGAACCACCCGGGCTGCGCGTGCTGCCGCCCGCCATGCCCGCCACCAAAGGCGATCTGACGGTGTTCGTGCGCTGGAAGAAGAACAACGAGGCGATCCCCGGGGCCAGCGTGACCGTCACCGGACCCGGCGGGCAAAAGCTCGTGCGTGACACAGACGCTGGCGGCAAGGCGACCTTCACCAACCTGGACTTCGGAAGTTACACCGTGGAAGCGACCCAGGCTCGTTACAAGGGTGCCCAGACCGTGGAACTCAAAGAAGGTCAGGCGCAGGTCACCATCTTCCCATCGAGCCTGTGAGTGGGCTGGTAAAGTGCACCGTCTGCGGCGACGGTAGGGGTGGCCGAACAACTTCTGCTCATGCTCTCGGGTGATTCCGATAAGGTTCGATGGACGACCAGTCCGAGAGCGGTGCGTACTGATGCGCATCGAAGCTGAGGCCGATACTCTGGCGGCGGCCACAGGTTCGCCGGAACAGCAACAGGTCGGCAGACCGGCAACGTGCAGGAAGCAACCTTCATGAAAAAGACGCTTTCCGTCGCCCTGCTGGCGACATTGATCGTAGCTCATGCGGCAATCATCGCCACGGCGCAACCTGCGGTGGCCCCGCCCGCGGCGCCGGCCACGATATGGTCGTTCATGGGGATCCCCCAGGGCCTCAACAAGGTGAACGGCGCGCTCTTTAACCGCCGCGGCAACCTGCCGTGTCTCGAGAAGAAACCGGCCTTGAAAGGGTTGGCCGACCCGGCCAATCTGTTTTCCGAGAACCCCGCGATCAAGCGCGCCGCGCAAATCAAGCAGGAGGAAAACCTCAAGCCGCAGAAGATCAAGGCCATCAAGTATCTGGCCAAGATCGGTTGCGGCTGCTACGACAAGGACGGCAGCATAACCAAGGCGATGATCAGTGCCATGGATGACTGCACGGAGGAGGTGCGGCTGGCGGCCATTGAGGCGGTCAACACCGCCCTGCGCGGTGAGGAATGCGAAAACTGCTCGCAGCGCAGCTGCTGCAACGAGGAAATCGTCAAGAAACTGGCGTCCATCGTGTACGACCGCGATGAACACGGTTGTTACAAGGAACCGTCGGAACGCGTGCGTGCCGCGGCGGAAGAAGCCATGTACGCCTGCTGCACGGGCCGCGGCCCGCTGATCATCGAAGAACCGTCCGCCGAGCCGCAGCCGGCTGAGCCGCGCCCCGATGCGACGGACGACGCGCCTCCCGCTCCGCCAGCCGAGGCCCGCCAACCGGACGAGACTGATGCGCGCTTCGTCTCCTCGCGGCGCACGGCGCACCGGCAGTTGGGACCGCGGCCTCCGGCGGCCGACGTCGCCACAGCGGATGCGCCAGCCCCAGCCATCGCCCGGCCGGCCCAAGGCCTGACGATCCTCGTCGACCTGGCCAAACAGGAGGCGCGCCTCGTGTTGCCCGAGTCGTGTGACGTGGTGCCGGTCGGTACGCGGCTCGAAGTCTACGATGCCCGCAATCGTGAGCAGCCGATTGGTCAGCTGGAAGTGCGTGCCCTGCAGCAGGGAACGTTGATCGCTAAGCCGGCCAACGGTCTCGATCTGTCCTTGATTGGCCCCGGCACGATCGTCCGCCGCGTGCGATAGTGCGGCAGGAGCGTCTCGCCACGACGTACATCGCGCCGCGCTGGTCGCGTCACGGCTGAAAAACCCGTGATTACGGAGCGGCTCACTGCTATAATTCGGCACGACTTGCATGTGCCGCAGCAGGAGAGGAGCCGCCTGATGCCTGAGAATCCGCGTGATCGATCGCGTGAGCCGCAAGCCGACGCGCGCCGTCCTGATTTCCGGCGTCGCGGACCGCCTCCGACGGCCACGCGACACGAGCCCGCGACATCGAGCTGGCAGGTTTACTTTCTCGGGCTTCTGGCGCTCGTGGCGGCCATCACGCTGGTGCTGTTTGTCGTGTGGCCGTTCCTGCAGACGCCGGTCCCGTTCGTCGCGGTTGCCTTGCATTACCACGACTGGCCGCTTGCGCCCAACAGCCTGGCACAGGAAGATCTGGAGAGTTTCGAGCAGGCATTTGGCAACTACAAGAACGTCTCGTTCGTGCGGAGCGAGCCGACGGAGTTCTCGGTGCCCTGGCTCGCACGCCAGCTGGAGACGACGCGGCCGGGTGGTCCGCGGCGGTTGGCCAAGGGGCGCCGTGGCGTGATCGTGTACCTGAGCGGACACGGCCTGGTCGACGATCGCGGTGACGCCTGCTTGCTCGTGCCAGGCGAGCCCTGGGCCGCCTACCTGCAGCTGGATCAGGAGAGTCCGGCCCGGGTCCGGGTGGCCGATGTGCTGCGCACGGTGTGCGAGGCGGAGCCGCTGCGCGGCGTCGACAAACTGGTCGTGCTCGATGTCGGCAAGATGGAGGTCAACTGGAGCCTTGGCTGGCTGCACAACACCTTTGCGTCGGCCGTGCGGCGCGCCCACGAGGCCGCTGGCGACCCGCATCTGGCCGTGCTGTGCGCGACGGACGACGGACAACGTGCCTGGACCGACCTGAGTTTACGCGGCTCGGTCTTCGGACACTTCTTCCGCACCGGCCTGCGGGGTGCTGCCAGCGGCGATGATCGGACACTGATGCTGCGCGAGCTGCACACCTACCTGGAGCGGGAGGTCGCCCGCTGGGTGGACCAGCGATTCGGTGCCCAGCAAGGACCGGTGCTGGCGGCCGCTCCCGATTTCGACTTTCCGCTTGCCTACGCCGCACCGGATGACAGTCCGCCGCCCGACCCGTGGCAGGTCAACGAGTCCATCGCCAGGAGCCAGCCGCTGTGGGACAAATATGCCCAGCTGTGTGCGGCCGCGCGGCGTACTGACGGGGAGAGTTCCGACACACCGAGCGGGCAGGTACCGCTGCCCGCCTGGTCGGAGGATGCCCGCCACTTCGCCGCGATCCAGGGCCGTCTGGTGCGGTACCAGGAGCTGGTAATGGCCGGCGCCGCGTACCGTGGCGACGCCGAGCAGCTGGAGGCGGAACTCGACCGGGAACTCACCGCCACACTCCGTCGTCTGGCCGACGGGAACACGGGTCAGCAGGCGATCGTGCCACTGGGGAGTCTGGCGGCCAGCGAGCCAGTTGCTGGGGATCAGGTCGCGGCCGCATTTGGAGCCTGGGACGCCTTGCGCGCGCAGCCGCCCGCCGAGGGCGCCGGGCCGCCGCCGCTCCCGCCCGAGGCGCGGGCGGCGTACGATGCGGCGTGCGCGTTTGCCTACGCCCGGGCACGCAACGAACTGGCGGCGGCGACCGATGAAACCTGGCCCGCCAACGTGGCCCGCTACCTGCGGTTTGTCGAGGAACAGCGCGATGCGTCGGCGGGACCGGAGCCGGCGGAACTCCAGTTGCTCCAGTGGGGTGTCCGACTGCTCGAGGGCCCCCGCCGCGCTCAGGCACTCGGGCGCGCCATGGAAGTCCGCCATGCGCTAGAGTCGACCACCGCGGTGGCCGACCCGCGGGTGGCGTATTGGCTGGCGGCGCGCTGGGACGAGATGTCGGCCCAGGTCCGCACTGCGGAAGACCGACTGTTCTCGGCTGGCGACACCGCCGCCGAACTGATCCCGCCGTGGGATGCGCTGTGGGCCCCGGACGGCGGCGGCCAGTTGGCGGCATGCCGGGACCTGGGTGATGGGCTCACACGCGCGCACGCCGCGCGCGATCTGGCCTGGGCCTGGCTGCCTCCGCTGGGCGTCTGGCTCGACGCGCGCGCCCGCGTGCCGCACCCGCTGCCGGACACCCCGCCGACAGTGCGTCTGGCCGAGAGCTGGCAGGCGGCTGTCGCGGCGGCGCACGAACTGGATGGCATGCTGCTGCGCAGCCTGCGCGCCCCGCCAGCGGAACGCGCCGCGTCCGCCGCGTCCGTTCCACCAATCGCGCAACAGTTGACCAAGTCGATCGACGCGTTGCTGGACGAATATAACAGCGAATGTGCCGCACTGTTGCGGCCGGGGGAGAACCCTCAATGGCGAGCGCAGATGGATGCCGCGTTGCGTGTGGTCGTGCCGACGGCTCCGCGCGAGCGGCGGAGCGAGCTGTGGCGCACGTTTGCCGCCACGAGCTCGTCGACCACCCCGCCGCGTTCCTCCGCGTCCCAGGCAACATCCGCGAGCACCGCGGCGAGCCCGGACGCGTCCGCGCCCGCCCTTTGGGGCCGGCACCCGGCCCTGCGACTGCTGACGCCAGACCATGCGGAGACCTCCCCGCCGGACGGTGTCGTTGCCGCCGGCATAGACGCCGCCGGCGCCGAGGTGCGACGGCTGTTGCGCGCGCGGAACGGGAGCGTCCAGCAAGCCGCGGCGCGGGCGGACGAAGCCCTGAGCCAGACACCGCTGGCAGAGCCCGATCGCGTGCGGTTGGGCTGGGTCGAAGCGGATGCGTTGGTCCGGCCGGCTGCGGCGCTCACCTGGGGGGATCCGGCCGCCGTCAACCCGGGTGTCACGCTGCGTGCTTTCGATCGGTACGTCCAGTTGCTGCGCTTCGCGCAACGACGCCTGGACGACTTCTGGGGTGCAACGCCGGAGCCGGGCGGAGCCAGCCCGTTGTTTGCCGCCAGCTGCGCGCAGTTGCTGACGCGTGCCGATGACGTGCGACGCACGTTGCTCGCCCGGGCAGATCACGTCCGACCCTACCAGCAGGAGGTGGAACGTCGGTTGCTTGCCCGCAAGGAAGCCCGACTGGATTTGGCCGTCGCGCCGTCGGCGGACACGGTGGCGGCGGGTGACGCATCCGCGGGCCGCGTGATGTGTAAGACTGACGGCGACGTTGTTCCCGGGATCGGCATGCTGGTCTTCACCCGTTCGACGGCGCCGGCTCCGCCGTTTGTCCCCGCGTCCGTGGGCGGGGCCGAACGAGCGCGAACCCCGCTGGAGATTGCCGGCCCGTCGGCGGAGGGCCTCCCCTTCGAGCTCGCCGGCGGGATCGACCCGCGCGATGTCGCGGCCGGATTGTTCTACCGCGGTCGCTGGCTGTCGGCCCCGCTGCCGACGCCGCAGCAGGTCCGCGCCGATGTCGTCATGTTTCGGCCGCGCCCGCGGCAGCCGGCCAAGATCACCGTACTCGGTCAGGCCGAGGACACGTCCTACATCATGTTCGTGCTCGATTGCTCCGGCAGCATGTCGTTCCCCGGCCAGCCCGCCGAAAACGGCACGCCCCGCACGCGTCTGCAGCAGGCGCAAGATGAGCTGCCACGGATCGTCGAGTCGATCTGCACGACCTACCCCAAGGTTGAGCTGGGCTTGATTCTGTTCGGCCACCGCGCGGCGGAGGGAACCGCCGATGCGAAAACGGACGTGGAGACGGTGATTGACTTCGGCGTGCATCCGCGGCGCCCCGGCGATGCGGCGGACATCCGCGATGACTTCGCACGCCGCATCCAGCTGCTGCAGCCCAATGGCGAAACGCCACTGTTTGTGAGCCTGATCGAAGCGATGGGGCGATTTCCCCGCAAGAGCCGGTCCGAACAGTGTCACGTGATCGTGCTGTCGGACGGCGTCGACCTGACCGGGACCGCGGCCCACACGCGTCTGGCAACGCAGCTGCGCGCGCGGATCGACGTGTTTGAGTACCAGCTGTCCCCGAAGGAGCGGGAGGACGCCCGCATCCCCCCAGCGCAGCAACGCATGCAGGCCATCTGCGAGCAGAGTGGCGGACAGTACTTCGCGGATCTCACCAGCTGGTTCGACGCGATCAGCCGACTGCAGCAGCCGAAGCAGTTCACGGTGACGAGTGTCGCCGCGGCGGGCTGGCGTGCGGCGGCCAATCTGGGCGGTGTCGTGGAGGTCGAACCGGCGCAGCTTGCGGGCGACTTTCGCATCGCCGTCGAGGGTCCGGAGGCCGTCCCGGTGAAGCTCGAGGGGGGCGAGCAGCTCGTGCTCCAGTACGAGGCGAGCCAATTGCGTTTCGCCGCCTGGCCCGAGGTGGACGACAAGGAACCGCTCCTGACGCTGGGCGGCCGTCAGCTCCGCCTCGCGGCACTCAGCCCGCGCCAGGAAGGAACCTCGCGCGTGTTCCGCGTGGCCTTGCGGGAATACGATCCGCTGACCCCCGGCCGCGCGAAGTTCACGCCGCGCCCCTCCGCCGTCTGGGCCGAAGTGGAAACCGACTCCCCGCGGGGAACCGCCGTCTATCCGGTACTGGATCTTGACTTTGAGCCGGACCATCCGGGACCTGTGCAATGCCTGACCGTGGCCGATTGGCCGCCCGAGGTCGATCGCGCGCTAATCCGGCTCTGGCTCTCCTGGGATCCCCGCTCCCCAGCGTTTGTCCACAACGGCCCGGTCCCCTCGGACAGCATCCGCCACGAACAGTCCACGTTTGCCTTCCGCCCGGACACCTCGGCCGATCCTCCGAAATTCATCGTGCAGCAGCAGCTGGACGCTGCCGCCGGCGTGGAGGACCTGTTTGCGTACCGCGTGGCGCTGGCCGCGCCGCGTGTGTCCCGCGTGGAACATCGGTACTACCGCGAACTGCGCAAGGCGGAGCATGTGTTCGTGTTTGAGCCCATGCCGGGCGCGAGTACACCCGAGCCGCCGCACGTGCAGATCACGGCCAAAACCGACTTCCTGCGGACCGCCGTGGACGAAAAACCGGTCCTGCTGCCCGTCTCCCTCCGCTGACGGCACGCCCCGTTGGCAAGCCGCGCAAGCTTTGCCGCCTCAGGGCCGGGATCCTCAAGACCGGCCCCCATCGCGTCGAAACCGACAGAGAGGGGTAGTACTCCCGAGAGAGGAACCGCAGCATGTCTCGTCGACCCGCTTCGCTGACCATCACTCTGGTGATCGTGTTTCTGCTGGGAGGTTCCCTGGGCCCGAGGAACCTGCCGCCGGCCCAGGCCGACCACGCGCTCACGCCACACAAGAAATCGCACGCCCTGGCTCACCTGCCCAAGGCGTCCGTGGGAAAGTGTCCACATTGCCAGGGGCACGGGCAACTGGTCGTCTGCACCATCACGGTGCCCACCTGGGTAAGCGAGACGAGACTCGAATCGAAGATCATCAAGAAGTCCGTGGAACGCGAAGAGACGTACACCGCCTTTGAGCGTGTGCCCGTCACTCAGAAGTTCACCAAGGAATGCTGCTACCTTGACTGCGACGTCAAGACGCAGCCGGTCGTCGACAAGCAGTGCCACATCGTCCAGAACCCGGTTGAGGTCACGCGCCACGTCAAGGTGCCCGAGACGCACCTCCAGACCGAGATGGTGTGCCGGGAAGTCTGCAATCCGGATGGCACGGTGACCGTGATTGAGGAGCCGTGCACGCGCGAAGTCACGGTGATGCGGGACGATGTGCAGGTCAGCACCTGCACCCGACCCCAGGTGGTCTTCGAAGAGACCAAACGCGATCTGACGTACTGCGTCAAGGTGCCGAAGAAGTACGAGATCCCGTGCACGGAAGAGACCGTCCACGAACTGCGTCCCGTCGAGAAGAAGCGGACGGTCGTCGTGTGCGTGCCGGAAGTGGTCAAGGAACCGGTCACGCGCACCGTGTGCAAGCTGATCCCGCAGACCGTCGTGTGCTGTGAGAAGTGCGCGCTGGGTCACCACTAGTCGGCCCGACGCGACAGCTATTCCAGCAGTTCCTCGACGCGTTCGACCGGGAATTGCCCGCCGCTGGCATACCAGCCGTCCCCGATCGGTTCGCAGCGGCGGATGTTCGCGCGGGCGACCAGGTTTTCGCCGGTCGACGCGGGGATAGACACGACCGTGCGTCCCAGGGGGATCGCGCCGCGATGCAGGAAGCTGATCCCTCCCTGCGAGATGTCACGGCAGATCGCCTCGCAGGTCGAGCCGTGCGCGTCCTCAAGCGTCACGGGGCGGCAGAACGGATAGCGGCGCTGCACGCGACGATGCAGCCCATCCGCCACGACGGCCGGCCACAGGCAGAGCGATTGCGGCGTCAGCGCGCACGCGTAATCGTTACCGCTGTTGTACCAGCGATCCGTGATCGGCACACACCACTGAGTCTGGCACTGGATTTCCAGGCCGCGTCCCAGCAGTGGCACGACAAGTGTGAACTGGCCGCCTGGGGCCAGGTGCGCGTCATGCAGCAGACCGATGCCCGTCCGCGAGACGTCCCGGCAGAACACAGTGTCCGCCACCGGCGCATCGCCCGTCCGTGCGATCCGCACGCGCCGGAAGAACGGCTTGCGACGCAGCACGCGGCGCTCATTCCGCTCCGCCATCGCCTCCTGCAGACACTGCTCCATGACGCGGTCGATTTCGCACAACATGTTTGTCTCGCCTCCTGAGACAAACATAGAACAGTCCGCGCCGACAACGACGCCCCGGCGTGCCCCACCGGCGGAGATTGGTCCGCCGACCCGTTCCAGACGCCACAAGCCGCACAAGCGGCACGGCCGCCACCGGAACACGATGTCCGGACGAGTCACTCGTCACTAGCGGGTGCGCCACCGCCGCTTCACACGATGTCTTCCCGGGTGGCGTCCCAGCGCACCTGGCGCCGCTGCCGATAGGCTTCGACGGACATCAAAAACGTCGCCGTCTCGATGAAAGCCTCCTCAACGCCGCACTTGGGGACCCCACGGCTGCGCACACAATCGAAGAAGTCCTGCATGTGGCTCGGCTGCGCTGGCGTTTGCCCCTCGCGGTACTCCCGCGGGATCCTGTCGCCTTGCACGAAGCTCTCGGGTGTGATCGTGAACGTCGTCACGTCATGCGCGATCCCGTCGAACCGCAGCATGGCCTCTTTGCCACAGATTTCCACCGGCTGGCCCACGCTGGTATTCATGCTCGCGTCAAACGTCACCGTGCATCCGTGCGATTCGAAGTGATACACGGCGTTCCAGGTGTCGGGCACCTCCCGGCCATCGTGCAGCAACGCGTTCAGTCCGGTGCAGATGCACGCGTCGGGGATTCCATAGCCCAGCAGGTACTGGACAAAATCCAGTTCGTGCGACAGCAGATCACCCGCCTGACCGGTGCCGTAGTTCCAGTAGCAGCGCCAATGCCAGAAATGCTCTTCATTAAACGGAATCTTGGGCGCCGAGCCGAGCCAGCGGTCCCAGTCCACGTCGCGGCGGACCTGCGCCGGATCCGGGCGGTCCCACTGACGGTAGTAGCCGTACCAGCGCCAGATGTTGTGGCCCAGCGGCGTGTTACCATAGCGACCGGTGCGGACGAGCGTGACCGGGCCGAGCAATCCGCCTGCCAACAGCTCGCGCGCCTGCAGCGCGCACGTGGCCTGGCGCGCCTGGTGCCCCAGCTGAAACACGACGCCCGCCTGCCGCACCGCCGCCCGCATCGCTTTGGCTTCGGCCACAGTGCGGGCCCAGCCCTTCTCACAGTAGATATCCTTGCCGGCCGCGGCCGCGTCGATGACCATCGGCGCGTGCCAGTGATCGGGCGTCGCAATGACCACGGCATCGACGCGCGGATCCGCCAGCAGGTCGTGATAGTCGACGTACCGCCGGACGTCCGGGTTCTGGCTGCGCTGGACTCCCTTTTCCACGTGCGGCGCGTACACGTCGCACACGGCCACGACCTGGACGCCCGCGACGCCCACGACTTCGTTGATCAGATCGCCGCCCCGCGTGCCCAGGCCGATGCACCCCACGCCAATCGTCTCGCTCGGCGCCGCACCGGCCCACAGAGCCGCCGACGCGGCGGGCACGCTCAGCAAGGCCCCGGCCGTACAACCCGCGCTCTGGAGGAACGTCCGGCGACTCTCTCGCGGTACTCGTTTCATGTCCGTTGCCTTTCTCTAGGTGACTCGTGATCCCCAGCCGACAGCTTTGCGGCAGGACGGACCTCCCGGTCCGCCCCGGAGTCTGCAGCTAGGGACTCATTCTGTCGACTGCGGCCCGCGGTGTCCACCATGGGCCGGGCGTCCGTGGTCCGGCCCGCCACCTTCACCGCTGCACCACAGCCTGCCGCCAGCTGTCACTGTGGCATGAGCACGGTATCGATCACACGATAGGTTTCCTCGCGGACAGCATCGGGGAAGTCGTGACCACAGTCCGGATGCCGCACGATGAGCCGCTCACTGTGCCCGAGCAGTTCGAACACCGTGCGGGCGGCGGTGACGCAGCGATCGACGCTGGTCGCCCGGAAATTGTCGTCATGCAGCGGAGCGTTGATGAACACCATGCGTGGAGCGATGGCCGCCAGCAGTTCGGGGAAGTCAAAGGGTATCTGCTTCAGCCGGCCCCGGTAATCGCTCAGGTGCGGCATGTACCGCAACTGGCACCAGCCCTGACCGTAAAACCAGTTGCGTTCGGCGCCGTCGTAGTAATCCCCAAACGAATCGAACCCGCAACTGGTCACGACGACGCTGATGCGCGGCTCGAAAACCGCCGTGAAAATCGCGTTGTGCCCACCCAGCGAGTGGCCGATCGCGGCGACGCCGCGCCCCAGCTCGACCCCCGGCGTCTGGCTCAGCACGTCAATGGCCCGGTGATTGTCCCACATCGCCTTCATCGTGCCGCTCAGGTAACCCAGCTGTTCGAGCGCTGGCCAGTACTTGGCCAGCAGGGGATACGACGGTGCGATGGTGACATAGCCGCGCGCGGCCAGCTCCGCCGCATAGCTCCGCCCGGCGCGTCCGCCCAGCCCTACCACGACCTGGTGCCCCACCGCCTGATCCGTCGGGTGCAGACAGAGGGCCGCCGGGGCCGGTCGCGAGCCGGCCAGGACATCCTTCGGGATGCACAGATAGGCCGGCGTGCGGCAACCCGGATCCGATTGATACGTGATCAGACGCCGCACGTAGCTCCCTGCATCGGCTTGCTCGACGATCTGCACATCCAGCGGAGTCTTGCTCTCCGCCGGCCACGTCCCCATCACCCGCTGCATACCGGCCACGATCTGGGCACGGCGCAGCTGCCACTGCTCGCCAGACGTCACCGGGTGCACCGCACCGTCTTCGCCGCGGAATTCCAGGAGCTGAAACGGGTCCAGCCGCGTCGGCTCGCTGGCGTTGCCGACCGCCAGGAGCAGCAGGACAAGGACGGCACTCACGAGCCCCGCACGAGCCGACGTCATCGTGTTCCTCATCTCTATCCCCCGTGGAGGAGGCGGCTTTCGGCTCCCTCCCGATAGCCACCGTGTTCAGCTGACAATCTTCTTGCCATCGTCACGCGCGCTCACCGGGCAGCTTTCTTCTGGCCTGCGGGGCGTTTGACTCGTTTCAATGTATAGACGGGGCTCGGACCTTCCACGACATTGCCCTTGATCGCCTTCCGCTTGAACGTGAGCGTGTCTCGGTCCACGTGTGTGAACAACGATTCGGCTGACGCCTCGTTGCCCTCGGCGTTCACGCCTTTCGTGACGACTGTGAGCGTCTTCGCCTGGGAGTCCAGCTGAATCGTACCCAGATGCACAATGCCAATGGAACTCATGCCTCCGACGACGATCTTCTTGTCGGCGCTGTTCCAGCCGATCAG
>JALOQX010000536.1 GCA_025459265.1 Pirellulaceae bacterium
TCAGTTCATTCGGCATCTGCGAGGTTCCTGTACGACGATGACGGCGACCGGACGACTCGAGCATGGCGCGCTGCATTGTAACGGCGCAACCGCTACACGCCAAATAGTGTCGGTTTGTGAAACCCCGTTGGGGTTTCGGATGGCGTGGTTGCCGATCACCCAGGGTGCGCCGCGAAGCGCGGCGACCCTGGGCTGGGACGTGTGACCGCTTCGCGGTCAGGAGCCGTTACCGTGGTGCACAACGCCGCAAATCGGCCATCGCAACGCCGAAGGCGTTGTACGTCACAGCCCGGGGTCAGCGGAGCGGCGCAGCCGCGCAGCGCCACCCCGGGTGCGGGATGCCCGTAACCGTTCACAGGGCGGCGCCATGTTAGCCGCGATGTGGCCCAGAGAGTCGCCTTTCGCTCCGCGAAAGTGGCGCTACTTTCGCGGAGCGAAAGGCGACTTTGGCGGCCCGTGAACGGTTACGGATGCCCTCCGGAAGTCCGAAACCCCGAAGTCGTTGGACAACTGGTCGCGCGCACGACACCGTGGCCCATTGGCCCGCTTGACCCGACAACTCAGGTGTCTGGGCTGTGGAGTACAACCGCTTCGCGGTGACGGCTGGACTTCGGGCTTTTCTTGCTCAAAAATGGAGTCAGCCGGGACGCCGACCCGTTGCCGGCACCGCTTGACCGGGACGAGTCGCGTCAAGCGATGGAGGTGTTGAACGCGTTTTCACAAGACGAAATGGCCCGCGAGCTCTACGAGTCGAGGCTGAAGTCGTTGTGCGTGTTTCGGCACGGTGATTGCGCAGACTGATCCCACCAGAAAATCATCTCGACAGCGGTATAACCAAGGGCATCGAGGAGGAACTCATGACGACTCGCACGCTGGGAATCCTGCTGGGCACTGCGCTCGCCGCGAGCACGGCCGCGGCTGCCGACACCAACCCGGACACGCCGCTGATCCGCGACGTCCGCACCGGGTATCTGATGAACTGCACGTTCCGCGCGATCCGACCGTACATCTGGAAACAGGTCCCCATCCTGAGCGGCTGGGACACCGATGCGCGCGGTGGCAGCTGGGAGTCCAGCCCCAGCGGCTTCCTGCCCGACACGTTCGCGTTCCACAAGGACTGGTTCAAGCTGACTGACACGAGCACTGACCACGCGGTCATCCTCCGCCGTCGGATTGCGCGGCAGACCAGCGGCAAGATTACGCTCGAGGCGCGGTTCATGCTGCCAAACCCTCTGGAGGGTGCGGCCTGGCAACTCCGCGATCTCGTTCAGGTGGCCGTCGGCCTTGTCGTGCAGGATGGCAACCTCTGCTGCGAGTCGTCCGGCCATCTGCGGCCGCTGGTTGCGATCGAGCCGCATCGTGAATACGGGATCCGAGTCGACGCTGATTTAGACACCCAGACTTCCGCGATTTTCGTGGACGGTGAACTCAAGGCCCCAGGCGTGCCGTTTGTCCATCCGGTGCGCAGCCTCGACTGCGTGCTGATCAAGACCGGCGAAACCTCCACGGGCGATTTGTTCCTGTCGCTCGTGCGCGTGGTGAAAGGTTACGCCGTGCACGAGACGTTCGCCGCCTGCGTTCCGGGGGGCGTACCGTCCGACTGGCAGACCCGGGGAGCGGCCCGCGTCGAAACGCTGCGCAGCGCATCCGGACCGGACGTGCTGAGCCTGCAGCTGAACGACGGCAATGACGCAGCGACGCAGTTTCCCCCGAGCACGACGCGGACGGTCTGGGAATTCAAGCTGCTGTTGCCCGAAAAATGCGACGGTGCAGTGGCCGAAATTACGGGCCCCTCCCAGGGCGTCAAGATCGTCACGGCTGACGGCGATTTCTGCTTGGTCGATCCCCAAGGCAAGCATGTGCCGCTGGTCAGCAACTATCGCGGCAACCTCTGGTACGCCTTCAAGGTCCTCGCAGATCCGCTTTCGGGCCGGGCGGAAGTCTTCGTCAACGGCAAGCCGACCCAGGCGGCTGTCGGGCCGGGTGGAGGTTTTCGTCAACGGCAAGTCGACCAAGCCGGCTGAAGTGATCTCGGCGCCTGCCCAGGCCTTCCGGGCCGTGCGCTTCGCGCAGTCCGGCCCGGGCGCGTTGTGGGTCGACGACGTGCACGTGTATCCGTGGCAGGAGTATCCCACCGATTACGTGCCTTCGCCGCAGCCCGCACCACGACGCGGGGATTACTTGCTCGGCGTGCAAAGCTGCTCGTTGTGGAAGGAAGGGGATGCCTATGCCGGCTGGGATTACGTGTACCCCTTCGCAGACCGGCGCACACCGATGCTGGGCTGGTACGACGAGGGCAACCCGGAAGTGGCCGACTGGGAGATCAAATGGCAGGTCGAGCACGGCATCGACTTCGAACAGTATTGCTGGTACCGGCCGAACGACGCGATTGACCACCCGATCAAGGATGGCGTGCTGGAGCAGGGAATTCGCGACGGATTGTTCAACGCACGGTACAGCCATCTCAAGAAGTTCACGATCATGTACACCAACCAGGGCGCGGGAGCAACCAACGCCGACGACTGGCGCAGGCACATGATCCCGTACTGGATCGAGTACTTCTTCCAGGACCCCCGCTATCTGAAAGTCGACGGCAAGCCGATCCTGGCGATCTACGATCCCGGCAATTTCGTCCGCGACTTCGGCGGAGAGCGGGGAGCGCGGCAGGCCATCGAACAGCTGCGTGGGGACTGCGCAGACGCCGGTTTTCCGGGAATCATCGTGCTGATGGAGCTGCGTAATGCTCGTCAGGACATGCTGCAGACACTCAAAACGATCGGCGTCGATTACTGCTACGCGTACACCTGGGGCACCGGAGACGTGAATCACCAGCGTCAGCAGAACATCGCTCAGCGCGATGCCGCGGCCGCCGTCGGATTCCGCATGTTGCCGAGCATTTCGGTGGGGTGGCAGACTTCGCCGTGGGATGGCACACAGGATCCGGGCAACGGCTGGGCCTCGGTCGCCGACTATCGTGCCCTGGCTCAGTGGGCAAAAGACGAGTTCATGCCGACACTGCCACCGGACTCGCTGGGACGACGCGTGCTCATGCTGGCCAATTGGAACGAGTTTGGCGAAGGGCACTTTCTGATGCCCTCCAGCCTGGCCGGATTCGGCTACCTCGACGCCCTGCGCGAGACATTCACGTCAGGCGGCCCGCACGCCGACCCGGTACCCGACCTGCCTCAGAAACGGCGGTTTACCGCACTGTTCCCCCGCGATTAGTTGAGGCAGTGACAGTCAATCTGATCCCCAACTGCAAGGAAGACTCTGATGACGCTGTTGGCCTTGCTGTGTGTACTCCCGCTGGCAGCGGGCGATCGCTATTTTGGCGAGCCCGTCCAGCTCGCGGGGCGCGCCGTGTATTTCACAAGCTGGAAATACGTTCGCCAGGGCAGCTTCACCTGGCGCGTGCAAGTGGATGAGAATGCCACGGAGGCCGAACGCAATATCGGCGCGTGGCTCAAGGGCGACGGCAAACGGCCCGCAGTTTTCGAGACGATCGACATGCCGCGTGGGATCCGGCTCGTCGCACAACCGGCGGTCAAGGTCCCTTTTCAAGGCGACCGACTTGCCGCGCAGGTATTCGACGACGGCAAGTACAAGGCCTGGTACGTCATGGACCCTTGCGCCGATCCCGAGCCGCACAGCAGCAAGGACAAGATTCTCCCCGGCCACAACGGGCACGTGGCGTACGCCGAGTCCGTGGACGGAGTGAACTGGACGCGCCCGAACCTGGGTCTCTACGAGTACGCGGGGAGCCGCGACAACAGTATCGTCTGGCGCGGCGACCTCAACGGCTCGACACGCGGCTTTCACGGCGGCAGCGTCTTCATCGATCCGTGCTCGACCGACGAGCGGTTCAAGATGGTCTATCTCGGACTCCTTACCGAGGAGGAATGGTCAGCATTTGAAGCCGAGTATCCCGGTGAGGCGGATACGATGGCGAGGCGGCCGGACATCGGCGGTACCGCTCATGATCCAGCATGCCGATACGCTGAACACCTGCTATTACGACGTGGACCGAAAACTCTATGTGGCCTACGTGCGCGCGTGGCAGGTGAACCAGCGTGTGGCCGATACTCAACCGCCGGACTCCACCACCTGGATCACCGTGGGGCGGCGCTCGATCGGCCGGTCGGTGAGCCGGGACTTCCGGCATTTCAGCCCGCCGGAAATCGTCGTCAG
>JALOQX010000274.1 GCA_025459265.1 Pirellulaceae bacterium
CATGGGGGACGAAGATCATCGGCTACGCGCGCTGGAGAAGAGCCGCACGTCCCCCCATGACCTCCGGTCATGGGGGACGAAGATCATCGGCTACGCGCGGCCACCACCTCGCACGGCGGCCGAGTCCCAGCGCCTCCACCACACCCGCGTCCGGTCGAGGCCGCCCCAGCCGGTGGTGACGGACGTGACGGGCTCTTCTTGACAGGATGGACAGGATGTGCTGGATGAGCGCTGCGCGTCCGGTGGCACGGGTGCCGGTGCGAGCCGCCGGCGTGCAGCGCGCGGGCCGCCGTCCGCCTGCCGGCGGACTCTGGCCCAAGAGATGACCGCGGGCCACCGCGTCTCCCGCGCGTCGACGGCGGGCTGGCCTTGCGCGGCCGGCCTCCCGCGACGATTCGTGTGGACACGCGCAACCAACGTCGGCTCGCGCGCATCCGGTTGCTCGAGTCGGGTGCGTGACACGACCGTCCTCGCCTGCGGCTGCGGGTTAAACGAGAAACAGCCGCATGACAGGATACTGTCACATTCACTCCGCAGCCGGAGGACGTCCCGCACGTCCCCCCATGACCTCCGGTCATGGGAGACGAAGACCAGCGGCTACGTTGCCACCTCGCAAGCCTGGCGGCCGAGTCCCAGCGCCTCCACTACACCCGCGTCCGGCCGAGGCCGCCACAGCCGGCGGCAACGGACGTGACTGAATCTTGTTGACAGGATGGACAGGATGTGCAGGATGAGCGCTGCGTGTTGTGTGGCACGGGTGCCGGTGCGAGCCGCCGGCCTGCAGCGCGCGGGCCGCCGTCCGCCTGACGGCGGACTCTGGCCCAGCGGTTAAACAGATCCGTCCCCCCCGTCCCGCCCTTACTCCCCTATCCTCCTGGGGACGTCCCGGACGTCCCCCATGACCTCGGGTCATGGGGCACGAAGATCATCGGCTACGTGCGGCCCCCACCACTCCCGGCGGCCGAGTCCCAACGCCTCCACCACACCCGCGGCTGGCCGAGGCCGCCCCAGCCGGCGGTGACCGACGTGACAGAGTCTCGTTGACAGGCAGGACGGGATGTCCAGCATGAGCGCGGCCCGTCGAGTGGCACGGGTGCAGGTGCGAGCTGCCGGCGTGCAGCGCGCGGGCCGCCGACCGCCTGACGGCGGACTCTGGCCCGGCGGTTAAACAGATCCGTCCCCCCGTCCCGCCCTTACTCCCCTATCCTCCTGGGAACACACGTAGCGTCATCGGCACCACCACGAGTCACTCCTCAGCGATCCACGTGCTGCGCAGCTCCGACCAACGCTCCTTGGCGTCATTGGTCGTGGTTGGTGTCCAACCGCCAAAGTTCCCCCAGCGAGCGCGATATGCCGGATCGTCTCCGTCATCGAAGGTCCAGTCAACCAAGCAACCCTTGTCGTCGAATACATACGATGGTGAGCCTGATGGAAGAACACACCAACGCATTCGTGGTCCCTTCCACTCCAGATAGTCCTTCCCATTGAGCGCAAAGAAGCCTACCTGTCTCGGCGCACTCATTTCGGATTCAAACTGAGCAAAGCCTACGACTGGACTACTGGGTCGAGCTTTCTCATACTCGTGATACACACAGAAGCCCCAAGCACCAAACATGCCAGTCGCAGCGACGGCAAAGGCGACGACTTTGTTAGTCCTCCGCATACGAAGCCCCGTTCGCGTAGCCCACTTCTGTGCGGCAGCAATCTTCGCAGCTTTGCCTACACGCGGCACCGATCCATGAACCAATAACTCCGAAGGCGTAGCCTTCCCAGCCAACGCACTGTTGATTGGCAATCAAGTCATCCAGAGAATCTCCCCAGTCGCCTGCTCCGTCAGGGTCATCCTTACGCAGCATCCGCTTGAGGGAGTCCAAGCCCTCTTTGCCAAACCCAGCCACTTGCGTGATGAAATTCCCGCATACCTTGGATACTCTGCACGAGGTCCAGCAGTGCTTGAACCTATCGCCTGAGTCAGGGTATCTGTTGTGTGCTGCTTCCGCCTGGGGAACCACACAGGCTGTAAACACACTTGCCAATCCAGCGATGACATAGCCCGCGACATTTCCTGCCGGGTCCATAAGGGTGATTGGGCGATTGTGCACATACCGATATAGACTCTCGTCTCCCGCCTCGTACGCCACCGGATCCCGGCCGCCGAACCTCCCCAACGACGCGTGATAATATCGATGCCGATTATAGCACAGGCCGGTCTCGGGCTCGCGTTGCCGGTGGGACGTATGCATCGATTCCGTTGGGGCCCGGCGTGGCGAAGCGGCTCGACCGTGTCACCATGCTGGGTGTAGAGATTCACGACGACGTCCCTGACACGGTGCAGTCTCGACTCGAACATCGATCCGTCCCCTTGATTACTTGACGGTCGTACCACGGCCGGGTAGATTGCACGGCGCGTGACGGTAGCTGTATCAGTTGATCGATTCACAGGACGCGGTGTCTCGTCAATTGTCCCTGCGCACCCGCGCGACGTTCTTTCGCTCCTGAAGGCCGGGCAGTTCAGGAAGACGGGTGGCGAACTCCGCAAACCATCTGCCAATACGGAGGGTGTCATGCGAAGGGTCGCACGTTCCCGGAAGTCGTTGCGCGCGGTACTGACAGCGCGTCTTCGCTCGCGTCGTGCGGTTTCTCGGGTGCGGTGGGGTGAGGCATTCGCGCTGGCACGCACAGGAAGATACTGCTTCGAGCAACTGGAAGATCGCGTGTTGCTGAGCGTGGTCGCCGGGCAGGACGAAGCGTGGCCACCGACGTCGCACCGGGAGTGCTGCCCCGTCTCGGCCCTGGTGGCGCCCGGCGCGGCCCTGGCCAGCGGCAGCGAGTCGCTCTCCGGGAAGACCGCCGCTGGCGCGGACCAAGTGCCACCTCCCTGGCGCGGACCGGAGGGGGACATCGGCGATACGATGGCCACCGCCGAAAACACGGGCCTCGGCTCAGGGAGCTATGCGCTCCAGACGGCCATTGGTGATGGAACCTGGGGCGAGCGCGACGTCGACATCTACCAGGTGACCGTGGTCGCCGGCGCGCAGTTGGTCGCCGAGACGTCCATTGGGACGGGCAGCAACTACATGGACACGGTTCTGACGCTGTTTGACGCGTCGGGCCAGGAATTGGCCTACAACGATGACTACGACGGGCTCTACTCGCGGATCGACTACGAGTTCGCGACGGCCGGTACGTACTTCGTGGGCGTGTCGGGTTACCCGAACTTCTTCTACGATCCCGCCACCGCTGGCAGTGGCGACGCCGGCAGCACCGGTGACTACGCGATCTCGCTGACGGTCGCCGGCGGACAACTGCCGGGTGAGATCCGCGGCAGCAAGTGGAACGACGTCGACGGCGATCGCCAACAGGACGAAAGCGAACCGGGTCTGCCCGGCTGGACGATCTACGTCGACGCGAATCGCGACGGCGACTTCGACGAGGGCGAGCCGCACGCGATCACGGGGGCGGACGGGAGTTACGTCATCGCGGAGCTGCCCGCAGGCATCTATGCCGTGGCGGAAGTGCCACAGCCGGGCTGGGTGCAGATGTATCCCGACGCCGGTGCGAGCGGGGCGCCGATGGCGTCCCCCCCGGAAGAGTCCGCTCAGGTGGCATCCGGACAGGCTCCCTCCGACGCGCTGGGAGCGGCGGCGGCCAAAGAGCGGGCAGCACGGGAGGAGCGGCTGCAGCAACTGGCCGACCACCTGGTGGACAACGAACACTATCGGGTCCAGGCGGACGGCACGATCATCGCGATCGATCCACAGCCGGACCTGCCGGAAGCGGCCCCGCCCGCCACGGACTTGGATCCCGCGCAGTCACCCCCGTTTCCGCTGGGCGACACGTTCCGGCTGCACAGCAAGAGCGATGCCACCAAGGTCGTCTATCTCGACTTCAACGGCCACACGACCTCCGGCACACTCTGGAACACGTACTGGCGCCGCGACCCCATCGTGACCCCTGCGTACAGCTTCGAAGGGGACAGCAGCTTCTCGAACGCCGAACTGGAACAGATCCAGAAGATCTGGGAGCGGGTGGCGGAGGATTTTCTCCCGTTTGATGTCGACGTCACCACCGAAGATCCCGGCCTCGAGGCGCTGCGCAATACCGGGGGGAGCGACACGCAGTGGGGCGTGCGCGTCGTCATCGGGCCGGACGTCGTCGGAACCGGAGCCGGGGGCATCGCCTACGTGGGCTCGTTCACGTGGAGTTCCGACACACCCTGTTTCGTCTTCAACACCGGAGAGGCGACGGTCGCCGAGGCGGCCACGCACGAGGTCGGCCACACGCTGGGCCTGGTCCACGATGGCACCACGGCCGGCGTCGAGTACTACGAGGGGCATGGCTCGGGCAGCACCAGCTGGGCACCCATCATGGGCGTGGGGTACTACCGGCAGCTGGTTCAGTGGAGCAAAGGCGAGTATCCGGGAGCGAACAACGCCGAAGATGATCTGGCCATCATCACCACCACCAACGGCTTCGGCTACCGGATCGACGATCATGGCAGCTCCGTGACCAGCGCCAGCCCGCTCGATGTGTCAGGACCGATCGTGCAGGACGACGGCGTTGTCGAGCGCACCAGCGATGCCGACTACTTCGTGTTCGCCACGCAAGCCGGCGAAGTGACGCTGAACATCGATCCGTTCTATCGCAGTCCCAATCTCGACCTTCTCGCCCAATTGTACGATCAAGACGGCGCCGTGGTCGCCACGAGCAATCCGCTCAACGCCCTCAACGCCAGCTTCCAGCTCACGCTCGCCGCCGGCACGTATTACCTGTCGGTGCAAGGGACGGGAAAGCCGGCCGCGGGGGCCGACTACGGGTACACAGCTTACGGCAGTCTCGGATACTACAGCATCAGTGGCACGATTGTCGCCGCCGACATGCCGGGTACGCACACAGTCACGGTGGCCAATGGTGCCAGCGTGCCCGAGATCAACTTCGGCAACCGACAGGAGACGCCCGACTTCGACTTCGGCGACGCGCCGGACTCGGGAGCCGGAACCGGACCCGGAAATTACCAGACCCTGTCGACCGATCAGGGTCCGACTCACATCATCGGGGCTGCCGTGTACCTCGGTGCCGGCGTCGACAACGAATCGGAAGCGGCGCCCACGGGTGGAGCGGACGGGGACGATGTCACCGGCACGGACGACGAAGACGGCCTGGTCAACCCTGCCGAGGACTTGAGTCTGGTGGTCGGAGTCGCGCCCAGCGTACGCGTCGTGGTCACCAATCTGACTGATTCGCCCGCCGTGCTCTCCGGGTGGATCGACTACAACGCGGACGGCGTGTTGAGCAACACCGCTGAACGAGCCTCCCTGTCGATACCCGCCGGCACACCCGCCACCACCGTCACACTGGAATTCCCGGTTGTTCCCCTCGGTTCGGTCAACAGCACATACGCACGATTCCGGCTGAGCACGGACGCGGCCGCCCAGGACCCGACCGGCCCAGCCGCCGATGGCGAGGTGGAAGATTATCCGGTCACCATCGACAAAGCGCCACGCGTGACGGGCGTGTGGGTGCGCGGGAACGCATGGACCGCAAGTTACCTGGCCTACCTGCAAGCCTCAGGGTTGGGACATCCCGTCTACGGCTTCGCTCTTCCCGTCGGATCCGCCAATCAACTCAAGACGCTGCCGTGGACCAATGTGGATACGGTGTCGATCGGCTTCAGCGAGGAAGTGGTGGTCGCCGCCAGCCACTTGGCCGTGTGGGGGGTAAACGTCGCTCAGTACGCCTTTGCCACGGGAGGATTCGTGTACGATAGCGGGCCCAACGTGGCCACGTGGCGACTGAGCCAGACGATCCCTTCGGCAGACCGACTGCGACTGGACCTGGATGGGGATGCCACCGGCGTGACCGACCTGGCAGGGCATCGCTTGGACGGCGAATGGGTGGACGCTGCGAGCAGTTTCCCCTCGGGCAATGCGGAGCCCGGCGGTGATTTCCGCTTCCGCATCAACATGCTGGCAGGGGACGTCAACCAGAGCGGGAAAGTCACGTTCGCCGACTACAGCGCGGTCAAGTCGCGCAACAACTTCGACACCACCCACGCATCGTACGCCTGGTTCTATGACGTGAACGGAAGCGGCAAGATCACGTTTGCGGACTACAGCGCCGTCAAGTCGCGCAACAACAGCGTCCTCCCAACTGGAGAGCCGGGCCCCGCGGCACTTCCGTCCGCTGCGCCGGCACCGGGCATCGGCGGTGCCGTTGGCGGGGATCGCGCATCGGCCGCCCGCGCATCGCGCGATCTGTTCTTCCACGCACTGGGCAAAGCAGATCCGGATGAACCACTCCAGCTCAAGGAGACTTCAATCCTCGATCTGTGGACCAACGAAACACGCTGATGAGACAATTCAATAAGACACAAATGACATCGTCTTAATGGGTTATTGGGCCGTTGTCAGCGTTCGAGTTTTTCTGCCGAGGTTCTCGTCGTAGGGTGTCAGGCAGTCGACAGCACCGGGCAACGAGAACTGCAGGAATCGGTTAGCGATGCTCGCCTCGGCGCGCTGCAGGTGGGACTTGCTGTGAGGCCGACGGGAATCGCCGGGCCGAATTGGCAACATAGATAGATTGGGCTGTTTGAGAAATCTGGTGATGCACCTCGATTCACACGGCGACCGGGAGTAATTGATGAATTGGATAAGACTATCGTTGTTCGTTCTTCTGAGCGTTGTCGTTGTCGGCATTGCACCGCTGGAGGCGGGTGTGATCGTCGCCAAGATTCCGGACGTGGAGATCACACCCGATATGAACGCTCTGGATTTGGTGATCCGGGTGAAGCTGACGGAGCGTGATGATCCCTATACGTTTGGCGGTTTTCTGTTCGAGGTGGACATTACCGGAGACGCGGGAGCGATCTTCAGCGGTCCGGCCACAAAGCCCGCAACGGATTATCTGCTGGAATCGGAGAACGGGAGTTTCGTCGGAGGTACCGTGCAGCCCGGGGATCGCACGTTGGTCGAGGTGTCGGACGTGCGAGACGTGGCGTTGAGCGTGGACGCGCCCGAGACGATCATGCGGAACCTGGCCGTCCTGCACCTTTCGTTTTCGGGCATTCAGGCCGGTGACGTATTCAATCTGGCGTTCGACTATTTGAATCCAGCCGGCGATCCGGACCCGGACAAGTCGTCGTTCTTTGACGAATCGGGCGCGTTCTATGGCATAGACATACCGGACACGCAGGTTTTCTGGCTGCCGGGTTCGGTGACCGTCGTGCCCGAACCGTCCACGCTGGTGCTCGGTTTGTTGGCCTTCGGCTGTGCCTCGGGCACCGTGCTGTTCCAGCGGCGGCGCCGGCGCATTTGACGTCGCCGCGCACTGACCGTGCCGTGCCACGATCCCCCCGGGCAAGCCGGGGGCATTTCGGGGTGTGACACATCTCTGTCATACGATGCACGCGCAGACGGCAGCTCCGTGCGTCACGGATCACCCGCCGCCTTGCTCCTCGCGGTGTGCCCAACGATCAGTCTCGTGTCACTCTGACTGCCTCTGAATCAACCCGCTGCGAGCCGATGGGGGAGCGGAGGGTGCGCATCGGCCCCCCGGTGCTTGTCACCGGGGGGAAGAAGATCATCGGCTACGTGCGACCACCACCACATTCCGGGCGGCCGAGCCAACGGGCCACCACGCAACCCGAGCTCCGCCGAGGCCGCCACAGCCGGAGCGCGACCCACACGCAGCGTGCCACGTAGCCGATG
>JALOQX010000058.1 GCA_025459265.1 Pirellulaceae bacterium
GACGATGTCGCGCGGCGTCGGGATCTCCTTGAACAGCTGCCGCGTCGACCCGCGTCGCCGCTGCTCCTGCTCGAGGATCGACTGACACAGGTCCATGCACTCGCCGCAGATGTAGACGTCACCAGGGCCTTCCACGAGCGGACCCACGTCACGATAGCTCTTGCGGCAGAACGAACAGAACGCGTTCTTCTTCGTGGTGCCGCTGCTGCGTCGGCCTCCGCCCGAATCTCTTCCCGCGGGCATACTCACTCCTTTCGGATCGACGGTCTTGCCACGAGCCAGGCCGCGGTAGACCGGATAACGCTGTGCTTCCTCGATGTCGCTCGATCCGGCCGAAAGGGCGTCGTCGTTGTGTGCCCAGGCCCTAGTGGGCTTCCCTGTCCGCGATTCGTCGAGCTGCTAAAACCACGGTTGTCGCTATCAGTGCGGCTGGCCTCCCAGGCCAGTAACTAGGCAATACTCCTCCAAGTCTCCGGACGACCCGCATCGTCCGCACAATCACGTCCGCAGGAACGGCCCCCGCCCCGTGTTCAATCGTCCCCGCCCGCGTCCTTCAACTCGTCTTGGAGCTTCCGCCCCAGCACCGTTTTTATAGTTCGGAATTCCGTCTCGCTGATGTCACCCTCCTGACGCATTTCTCGGAAATTCGTCAGCAGATCGCTGGCCGTCAGCTGGTCGTCATCGATGCGATCCCGAAACCTTCGCACGAGGTAGTATCCGACGACAACCAGGACCAGCAGAACGGTTATCCACAGCACGGCTTTCGCAATCGGTGTGGCCAGGAATTCCTGCATGGCTGGCACGCGGCACGTACGGCGGGCGAAGATCGCCACGGACGGTGGACGAGCGACTGCGGAATATTATGCACATCGCCCGCGGCAAGTCCAGGATTTCCCCCCGCCGCCACGCAACTCGCGGTGACTCCCAGCCTTACGGACTGGACATCGCCTCGGTTCAAGCGTCGGCCGGGAAATGGTCCCGGCAGCGCCGACCGCAGCCCTCCCATCGCCGCTTCAAGTTCCCCAACCGCTGCAACCGATACCAGAACAGGGGGACCGTACGCCTCGACATCCCCGGACGGCCCGTAGAACGCCGCCTGACCGGGTGCAGGTCACCGCGCGCCCGGCCCATATCCCGCCCCGCCACGGATCCGGCGACCTGTCGTCCCGACCCTTCGGAGCGCCGAACCATGCGAACCTGCTCCGCCTGCCTCGCTTTCGCCACCTGGATGCTGGCCGCCGTCGCCGGGCTGGCTCAGCCGCCAGCTAGCGGCTCGGCGGCAGCCGGCGTTCCGACCGCATCGACCAGCCTGCCCATCTACACGACGCGGCAGAATGTCTTTGCCATACCGTTTACTGTGGATCGGCGCGTGGCGCAGCCGCTGGAAGTGCACCTGTACGTGTCGACCGACCAGGGCACCACGTGGCAGCTCGCGGCGCGGCAGGCCCCCACGGCCCGGCAGTTCACGTTTCGGTCGCGCGGCGACGGCGAGTACTGGTTCGCGTCCCGCACACTCGACGCCGGACAGCCACCCAGCGCCCAGGCACCGCTGCGGGCCGAGCTGCGGGTGGTGGTCGACACGGTCCCGCCCCAGATTGAGTTCGTGGCCCGTCCGGGCTCCCAAGGCGAAGTCATCAGCAGCTGGGATATCGCGGACCAGAACCTGCTGGCCAGCAGTCTCAAGCTCGAGTACCAGGAAAGTGCCGGCGCACCGTGGCAGCCGGTGGCGACCAGTCGACCCAACGACGAGGCCGTGCGGACCAACTACCAGGGACAGCTGACGTGGCAACCCAACACGCAGTCGCCGGTCATTACGGTCCGCGCGGAAGTGCGGGACCGCGCGGGCAACCTGGCGGTCGTCAATCGCCGGCTGCTGCTCCCCGCCCCCGAGCTGCCGAGTGGCGCGGCCGGTCCGCAGCTGGCCGCCACGACGGCTGATCCGTTCGCCCGCCCGGGTGCGGCGAGCGAAGGCGCAGTGCCTTGGCCCAGTGACAACTCGATGGCACCTTCCGTACCGGTGACCGGCACACCGCCGGCCGGTCCCGCGTGGCCCGCGCCGACCCCGCCGGTCGCCGGCCCCACCGGTTTGGCCGCGACACCGCCGGACGCCGCGCCGGCCTGGCCCGTCAGCGCGTCGTCTCCCGCCGCGTCCGAAACGGCGCCGCCAGACACGAGCGTCGTGCCGCCGACACCGGCCGGCGCCCACGCTCCCGCCGCTGCGGCAGGACCGGGCAGCGTTGCTCCCATCCCACCCACGACGGAATCCACCTGGCCGGGGACACTGGCCAGCGGGCCCAACCCGCGGGCGACACCGACCTCCGCATCCCCCGCAGCCAGCGCCGCACCGCCGCCCGACACGGGCGCGGGATTGCCGCCGGGCGAGCGCCCGCGGATGACCAATGCCACGCGGTTCCAGCTGGATTACGACGTCGACGCCGTCGGCCCGGCCGGTGTCGCCGAGGTCCAGCTGTGGGGAACCGCCGATGGCGGCCAGACGTGGCGGCTGTGGGGCACGGATGAGGACCTGATCAGCCCGGTCGACGTCGCGGTCGACGCCCAAGGCATCTTCGGCTTTCAGGTCGTGGTGATCAGCCGCAACGGTCTGGCCGGTCGCAAACCGCGCAGCGGTGATCTGGCCGACGTGTGGGTCGGCGTCGACACGCAGCCACCCGTCGCGCGCCTCACCGCCGTTGTGTGCGGGGAAGGAGTCGACGCCGGCAAGCTCGTGATTCGGTGGGAGGTGAGCGACGACTACCTCGACCCCCGCCCCATCACCCTGAAGTTCTCCGACAACGGCGCGGAACCCTGGACCGTGATCGCCTCGGGGCTGCCCAACAGCGGACAGTTCACGTGGCCCGCCGATGCCCAGCTTCCCGCGCGCGTCTACCTGCAGCTGGAAGCCCGCGATGAGGCGGGCAACGTGACCGTGGACGTGGCCGCCGAGCCCGTACAACTCGACTTGCTTGCGCCGAAGGCCCGCATCCGCGGGATCCAGCCGATCCAGGACCTGGATCGCGAAGCGTTTCGCCAGCCGCGGCGCGGCTGATGAGCAGCGGGAAACGGCGCGCGGTCGGCGGGCGCGTTGCGGGCGCGGCGACAAGCTGCAACAATGCGCCGACTCAGCATCCCTGCGGGCAGCCTGCCGCGCGAGTCGCCTATGGGACAAACGGTCCACGCTTTCGAATTCCTCGACCAGCCCGTAGTGGCTGCGCGCGTCATCGTCGTGTTTGGCGACGAGCCGTTTCTGCGACACCTGGCGCTGCAGCACACCCGTCGCCTGGTGCTGGCGGACGACGACATTCCCCCCACCACGATCGACGGCCCGACCGCCTCCTGGCCCGACGTCATGGACGAGCTGTGCACGCGCTCGCTGTTCGACCCCGGCGGTGCGCGGCTGGTCCAGGTGCGCGATGCGGATGATTTCGTGCAGCTCCACCGCAGCCGGCTGGAAGCGTACGTCGGGCACGCCACCGCCACGGGAGTCCTGCTGCTGGAAGTCACCAAGTGGGCGGCCAACACGCGACTGTATAAGCTGGTCGGTCAGCACGGACTGCAGGTCGAGTGCCGCGTGCCGGTCGTCGAGCGAGGCCGGCAGAAGACGGTGGATCAGGCCCGCCTGACCAGCTGGTTGATCGACTGGGCCCGCACGCGTCACGCGGCGCAGTTGTCCAAGACGGCCGCCGCGTTGTTGTTGGAGCGGGTCGGCCCGGAATTCGGCGTGCTGGACCAGGAGCTGGCCAAGCTGGCGCTGTACGCCGGCGGGAAAGGCCAGATCAGCGAGAAGCTGGTGCGGGAGACGGGGGGCGGCTGGCGGGCCCAAACGGCCTGGGAGGTCATCGATGCGGCCCTCGCAGGACGCAGCGCCGAAGCGCTGGCACAGCTCGATCGCCTGCTGCAGGCCGGAGAATCCCCGCTGGCGCTGTTCGGACCGATCTCCTGGTCGCTGCGCCGATTCGCCGCCGCCACGCGGATCATTCAGCGGGCTGAACGGCTCGGCGCACGGCTCTCACTGGCCGAGGCGCTCGAACAGGCCGGCTTCTTCAAATGGCAGCGTGAGGCGATCCAGACGGCCGAGCGGCAGCTGAAGCAACTGGGACGCGTCCGCGCCGGCCAGCTCCACCAGTGGCTGCTGGAAACCGACCTGGCGCTCAAAGGCTCGCATTCCTCTCCCGACATGGCGCGACTGGCCCTGGAGCAACTGCTCTTACGCATGGACCAGCGCCTCGCGCCCCACCGCACCGGCGCCTGACGTGAGCGTCAGACGACGCGCGGGATTTCGAACCCCGGGCGCGGCGTCCGAGCGAAAAAGCCCGCCGCCTGCTCGTCCCCCGTGATCCGTTCAGCCTGGGGGTCCCAGTGGATGACACGCCCCAGGCGCGCCGCGATGGCCGACAGGTGACAGGCGTGCATCGTCTGCACGTGACTGTACACGTCGGACACCGGCAAGCCCCCCTCGCGGATACATCGATAGAAGTTCTCCTTGTGCCCTTCGTACGGCTTGCCTTTGTACAGGCGCGCTACATCCGCGTCGGTGAACTGGTCCTTGTCCCACTCCTCCTCAATCGGCTTGCCCGCAATCTTGCCGCGACTCACGAAGATGCGGCCCTTGGTCCCCTCAAAGAGGATCCCGTTCTCGCTGCGGCTGTCGACCACCATCTCGATGCCGCTGGCAAACTGGCAGCGGACAGCGAAATCGTGCGCCGTGTTGTAGCAGTCATCCTGGAGCGGATAGCCGTCCCGGAATTCCACCGGATGCTTCGCGTCGCGCCCGTCGAACGCCACCGGCCCCGTCCCCTCCTGGTCCTGCTGGATCGCCCACAAGGCAATGTCGATGTGGTGCGCTCCCCAGTCGGTGAACTTGCCACCCGAGTACTCATACCACCAGCGGAACTGGTAATGGCAGCGTTCCTTGATGTAGTCCACGCGCGGGGCCTGACCGAGCCACTGGTCCCAATCGAGCTCAGGGGGCGGAGCCACCTTGGCAAACGGCCCGCCGACATCGCCACCGTTGATCCCCACCGTGATCTTGCGGATCTCGCCCAACAATCCCTTCTGCACCAGGTTGACCGCGCGCAGAAACCGATCGCGGTCGCTGCGCTGCTGCGTGCCAATAAAGAACACGCGGTCGGCGTGTTTCCGGCAGGCCTGGCGAATGAGCTGGTTTTCCTCGAGCGTGAGCGTGAGTGGTTTCTGGCAGAAGACGTGCTTCCCGGCCTGCAACGCTTCAATCGCGATCTTCACGTGCCAGTGGTCCGGGGTCACGACGCTCACGACGTCGATGTCGTTCCGCTCCAGCACCCGCCGGTAGTCCCCATACGCATCCGCGCGACCCTGGCCAATGCGCTCGTGGTTCTTCGCCTGAGCCGCATGGTTGGCATCCACGTCACACACGGCCAAGATGTCACCAAACCGCTGATGGTCCGCCGCGTCTCCCTGACCCATACTCCCCACACCCACACAGCCGATCCGCAGCCGGTCGTTGGCGGAGGCACCGGCGAGCGCGGAGCGAGTCCAGGCAAAATAGGGTACGGCGCTCGAGGCGGCCAGAACACCGAGTGACTGCTTCATGAAACCGCGACGCGACGAGCTAGAGGTCATCACTGCGTACTCCTTGGGGAACGTGGGATGGACTGAGGATGTCGGCGTGCGACAGGCGAGCGCGTGATTATACGCGATACTTCCCCGATATACCTAGACCTCCGGGTTTGCGCCAGTCGCGTTCACGGCCCGTGTGTGGCCACCCGGCCTAGCCGTCTCGTTTCGCCCGCGCGCCGCATGTTGTGCCCGCGCACGCGAGCGCGCCTCGCGGTTTGTGTGATCCCAGGGGGGACAGAAAAATGGGGGACAGAAAAATGGATTTCGAGGGATTTTTCTGTCCTCCATTTTTCTGTCGCGCATTGTCCTGTCCCCTGCCCTCGTTGCGGGAGCGCTTGTGCCGTGGTGAGGTCATTCGCCTGACTGACCGCACGCCACGTGGGTTGGGTTCCTCTTGCGGTCTGCCGGGCAATCTTCTACCATCCGCCCCCTCTTCGAGCGCGATCTGGATCATGAGCATACCGCGGGGCCATGAGCACGACCGGTCGAATATTTCGCTGGATTGTCCCGGGCCTGCTGTGCTGCGGCGGTTGCGCGGCGCCCCTGTGGCAGGTCTGGCCTGCGAGCCACGGGGAACAGGTGGAGTCCGCCACATCCGGTATTCCTGCATCGTCCGAGGCGAGTTCATCTCTGGCCTCGGCGCAGGACGAGGCGGCCGAGCCGGCCGCGGCAGAGGAGACGGCGCGCGAGCTGGGACTGCGCGAGCCTGAGGCGGCGCGGTTGGCCGAGATCTTCCTGGGTGCGTATGCGGAGATGTATCGCCAGGCGGCGCAGACGGCTCGAACCGATCTGCGGTCCGCAGCCGGGCGCGACGCAGCGGCCGTGCCGGAGGGACCGACCGCGGCGCACGGGAACGAGGCCCGCGCGGAACCGACCGCCGGGGGGCATGTTCGCACGGCCGCGTCTACGCCGGCGGACGCCTCACCACAAACCGCCGCGGGCACCAGCCCCCGCGGGCTGCACCGACCCGGTGAGACGGCCGCCGGGGAATCGGGCCGCGCCGACTCGCGCGCGACGCCGCAAGCGACAGCACGGGTCGACCGCGCGCGACGCGACGCACCGTCCACTCAACTGGCGCAGTTTGAGCAAGAGCCAGACGCGCCGGGCGATGACACGTCGAGCGCGGTGTCGACCAGCGGCATGGCGTCGACGGACGATCCCCAAGGGTCCTGGACGCGTCACGTCCGGCTGGCGATCGAACGGCTGCGGGACGAACTGGCCCGGGAGGATCTGGATGCTCGGCAGCGAGCGCAGGGGCAGGTCTGTCTGAGTCTGTTGAGTCTGGCGGCCGAGGATCCGGAGCAGGCGCTGGAGGGGCTCCAGGATCTGGACGATCAGCAGTTGGAGTTCTGGCGGCAGACGGTGATGGGGATGGGTGTGCTGCTCGATCCGGACGAGCTCCCGAAGCTGCGGCATCGCGTGGCCCTGGCGACGCAGCACCTGGAGGACGGGCTGGCGGCGCTCTCGGCGCTGGGCCCCCTCCAGCTCCGCAACGTGACGCTCTGCACAAAAGTGGACGGATTTGGCGATTTCGTGGAGTGCAGCGGCTACGGCCTCGAACCGGGCAAGCCGGTGCTGCTGTACGTCGAGGTGGAGAATTTTACGAGCGAGGTGGTCCCGGCGACAGCCGCCGACGACACCTGGTCGCGCAGTGCCGCCCGCCGCGACGGGCGCGGGGCGGGCGATCCGCCGCGTTATGCCACGGAACTCCACGCGCGGTACGAGATTCTCGATGCGCAGCAGCGCACCGTCGTCTCGCGGGCGTTGCCGGTCGGCGGCGACGTCTGCCGCAATCGGCGCCGCGACTACTACATTTCCTACGTGCTGTACCTGCCCGAGCAGATCACGCCGGGCGCGTACACGCTCGAGCTGACGGTCGAGGACAAGAAGGGGGGCAAGTTCGGCAACGCCGTCGTCGGTTTTCAGATCAACCCGCGGTAGCTCCCCACGCACGGCCGGACCGCGTGGGCCCGGACCGGGTCACGCGTACGTGCCGTCCATGCCGAGCTGCAGTTTCAGCTCGTCGAACAGGCGCCCGTACTTCTCGTTGGACGAATGCACGTGCTCGGCTTCCGTGATGAACTTGATGTCCGGGAGGCACAGCACGCTCCGGGCTTCCAGGATCGACTCGAACTCCTCCAGCGGCTGGCCGTACACGATCAGCATCTTGTGCTCGTCGAACTGGATCTCCTGCGGCGCCGACGGATTGAGCACGGCGATGCCGGTGCAGCCATCGTTGACCAGCATGGACTCGAATTCCCACAGCACGCTCTTGAGCACGGGCATGTCGATGTGTTCGCGGTACAGATCGAGATGGCCGCCGTTGCGGTGGTCGTGGCTCGTCTCGAGCACCACGTCGACCTCGCTGCCCAGCGGTTCCAACAGATCCATGAACAGCTCGAACACGATGTCGGCGGACGCGGCCGCCATGAGGACCGGCACGCGGGTGCGCGTCTCCTCGTCCTGATACACGTCGCGCCGAAACCCTTGTTGCGGGACCACCTGCAGGTCGTAAGAAGGCCGCACCGCATCGGTCAGCTGGAACATCCCGTAGCGCCGCACACCCAGATGAGCTTCCAGCTCCTCTTCCGAGAGGTGTTCGAAGCTGCTCCGGCGTGGAGCAGGCATCTCCTCATGCAGCACGTTGCGGAAAAAACGCTTCAGGAAACCCATCGTCGCCCTCAGTCTGACACACGGTAGTCACCGCCGCTCCGTGGCGGACGGCACCGGCCGGACCGGTGCGCGGTTGATCCCTCAGCAATCGTAGGTCACGGAAATTGGCGGTTGCGGGATAGCCCCCTCGGCGGCTCCCGCCGGCCCGACGCATCCCGCACGATCGGCACATCCTGCCCGAGCGGCCGCACGTGACGCAGGTGGCCAACGTCGGCCGACCCGCAGCCAGCGCACGTGCCGCAGGCGGTCACGCCGTGGTCCTCTAGCGCAACTCTAGCACTCATTCCGGAGCCAACCTGCTATACTGCGTAACTTTGCCCGCACCCGCCGTGCGGGAATCGACCGTAAGAGATCGGCTGCCATGGACATCGAGCACACGAACGTTTCCGGTATCAGCCCGCAGCGGGTTGCACGGGCGCTGGCCTGCGCCGCGGTGTTCGCCACGTTGCCCGTCGCGCTGCTGGTCGGCTGCAGTGCACCGGCCGGCTCGACCGCGGCCGCGACGGCACCGCAGGAAGCGCCCGATCCGCAGCCGCCACCCCTGCGGGAAACCTGGGACGCGCTGTGCATCGGTGGCACGCATGTCGGCAGCATCCACACCCAGGAACAGCCGGTGGTGCTCAACGGCACGGCCGCTGATGAAAACGATCAGCGACACGAAGCTGCGTGTCGCCCGCTTCGGTGACGCGGCGGAGATGCGCGTGTACACCGAGTCGCTGGACACACGGGAGGGACGATTGCAGAGCTTTACGCATCGCACGCAGGCCGGAGGCGTCCCGATTGTGCTGGAAGGAACGGTCCTGCCGCAGCACCTGGCACTCACGACCCGCAGCGCCGGCAAGGAAACGGTCACGCAGCTGCCCTGGGATCCCGCGCAGGGCGGATTCTTTGCGGTCGAGCAATCGCTGCGGCAGGCGCCGATGAAGCCGGGCGAGCAGCGGACGGTATCGTTCGCGATGCCCGGACTGACCGGGATCCAGCGCGGGACGGCAACGCTCAAGGCGCACGCGCCCGAGGCCACCGCCCTCTTGGATGGTTCGGCCACGCTCCTGCGGATCTCGCAGCGACTGGTGACCGACGGACTGGATCTGGACGGCACCTGCTGGACCGACTCCCAAGGCGAGATGCTCAAAGCCGCGGTACCGGCGTTGCAGCAAGAGACGTATCGCACGACGCGCGACCGCGCGGAGCGTTACGGGCAAGAGACCGGTTTCGACATCGGGTTCGACACCATCGTGCGGCTCGACACCCCCCTGCCCCACGGCCATGCCAGCCGCCGCGCGGTGTACGAAGCCACCCTGACCCGCAAGAACCCCGTGGAGTTGTTCGTCACCGGCGCCTCCCAGCAGGTGGAGCCGCTGGATGATCACCGCGCTCGCCTCACCGTGCGTGCGATCCGCCCGGGCGAGCCCCCTACGGTGCCCGTCGAGTCACCACCGACAGACGCCGACCGCCAACCCAACCATCTGATCCAGTCGGACAACGGGACGATCGTGGAACTCGCGGCCCGGATTGAACCGGACAGCAGCCATCCGTGGCAGATCGCCCAGGCGCTGGAGCGGTGGGTTCACGAGACGATCCAGCAGAAGGACTACAGCCAGGGGTTTGCCACCGCGGCCGACGTGGCCCAGACACTCGTCGGCGACTGCACCGAGCATGCCGTGTTGCTGGCCGCGCTGTGCCGAGCCCGCCAGATCCCCGCCCGCGTCTGCGTCGGCCTGGTTTATTCGGCGGCCGACCAGGGGTTTGCCTTCCACATGTGGAATGAAGTCTGGATCGCCGATCGCTGGGTGCCGCTGGACGCGACGCTGGGCCGCGGCGGGATTGGCGCCGCCCACCTGAAGCTGCGGCACACCGACCTGGCCGGCGACCAGGGGGAAACGGCCATTCTGAGCGTGCTGGATGTCATGCACCAGCTGCAACTGCGCGTCGTGGAAGTGGAGTGAGCAGCGCGGCACGCGACAGGACCCTGCGCAATCATGTCCCGTACTGTCACGCGTGGCGGCCCGTCTCATCAGGGCCGCGGCGGCCAGTGGAAGTCGGCGATGAACAGCTGGCTGGACCGGTCGCCCGTGCGTGTGGCGGTCCACATCAGCTGCCTGCCGTCCGGTGAGAAGACCGGCAGCACGTCGGCGGCCGGATCGTCGGTGATCCGCGTAATCTCCCCCGGCACGAACTTCCCGTCCACGACCTGGTAGGGCATGACATGCAGGTCGTAATTCGGCCGCGCACGCGGGTTGGCGTGGTCCGCGCTGGTCCAGATCAGCAGCGGCTGGGTCGGATGCCAGTACGGCGCCCAGCTGATGCGATCCGCCTGATCCGTCACCTCGACCTCGTGCTGACCATCGAGCGAAATCACGTGGATCTGCAGGTAATCCGCGCGCTTGCGATCGGTGCGGAACACGATCCACTGTGCGTCGGGTGAGATGAAAGGTCCGCCGTCGTAGCCAGGGGCGGAGGTGATCCGTCGCTTCCCGCTCCCGTCGGCGTTCATGACCCAGATGTCCGGATTGCGCGCCGCGCCGGAGTTGGCACCGGTCGCCGCATCGGGTGGTTCTTCCGCGTGGCAGTACGCGATCAGTCGGCCGTCGCGCGAATACGCCCCCTCCGCGTCGTAACCGTACTCGGATGTCAAGCGAGTGCGGTGGTTGCCTTCCAGGTCGCAGACGTAAATATCCATGTACGGGTCGAAGTCCCAACTGTAGCGCCGCCGCTGACCGCTCTTGCGATCCGCTTCTTCCCGCTCACGCTCGGCCTGCTCTTCGCGCGCCAGTTCGGGATGGAGATGGCTCGACGCGAACAGGATCTGTTTGCCGTCCGGCGCGAAATACGAGCAGGTCGTTCGGCCGCGCCCGGTGCTGATCAGGCGCGGCTTGCCGCCGGAGAGCGGTTGGGTGAAGATTTGGTAAAACGGGTACTCCGGCCGGATCGCCTGGTACACGATCGTGGTCGCATCCGGCGAGAAATAGCCTTCGCCGGCTTTGACAAAGTCGCTGGTGATCTGGCGCACGTTCGACAGAAAGCGGGGTTCGCACGACTCCGCGGCGGCGACCGCCGACCGGCGATGGGTGGGCGCGCAGCACCACAGGACTACGGGGATCCACAGCAGGCAGCGACCGCGGCGTAGCATTGTCACCTGACTCATCTCCTCAACGAAGCTGACTCGACGTGCAGTCGTTTCCACGCGTGTACGGGTTGATTATAGTCGGCGTCCGCCCTTGTTGGACGCGCCCCTGGCGTTAGGATGGTAACACGGCGGGCGGGGCGGGCTGCGCCGGGGGTGGTCCGTTACGTGCTGCGCGGGGCCAGCGGGACGACCCGGGCACGGCGCGGTGATTCCCGCCCGGATATGGACACCATGAGAATTTATACCCGCCAGGGCGATGATGGAAAGACGCGGTTGTGGGCGGGACCTCGCGTGAACAAGGATGATCCGCGGGTCGAGGCGTGCGGCGCCGTCGACGAGCTCAATGCGTGGCTGGGCCTGGTGCGGGCCGAGCCGCTGCCGGGCGACTTGGACCAGTTGCTCCATCGGATCCAGCACGAGCTGTTCGGCGTGGGTGCGGACCTGGCCAGCGTCACGACGCAGCCCGCGGCGGAGCACCGGGTGCAGGACCGGCACGTCTCCGCGATGGAACAGGACATCGACGCGTTGGAACGCGAACTCCGGCCGCTGACCGAGTTCATCCTTCCGGGCGGCGTGCGGGCGGCGGCACTCCTGCACGGCGCCCGGACCGTGTGCCGGCGGGCCGAGCGGCGGGTCGTGAGTCTGGATGGTGTGGCCGAGCCGGCCGCCGCGATCGCACCGATCATTCGCTACTTGAACCGGTTGAGCGATCTGCTCTTTGTGCTGCCGCGGGTGGTCAACGCCCGCGGCGCGCAGCCCGATGAGAGCTGGCGCAAGGACCGTTGACGTGGGGACGGCAGAGGGTCGAGCTGGGTGCCGCGCGGTCGAGCGCGGCGCGCGAGGTCACGGCGGGAGCATGCCATCATGAAGAAGATCGAGGCCATCATCCGTCACTTCAAGCTGGAGGACGTGAAGAACGCGCTGGCGGAGCGCGGCATCCACGGCATGACCGTGTCGGAGGTCCGCGGTTTCGGCCGCCAGCGGGGACATACCGAGCGGTATCGCGGCGCCGAGTACCAGGTGGACTTTGTCCCCAAGGTGAAGGTCGAAATCGTCTGCAGCGACGCGAATGTGCAGCTGGTGGTGCAGACCATTCTCCGCACCGCGCAGACGGGCCAGATCGGGGACGGCAAGCTGTTCGTCGCCGAGCTGCAGGACGCCATTCGGATCCGAACGGGCGAGACGGGCGAGGACGCGCTGTGAGCGACCTTCGGTGCGCGAGCGGGGGGGAGCCGGGCGTGCCCGCGTGCGAAGCGATATGACGACGGATAGTGTCCGACTGCGGCCGATCATCTTCACCGTACGGGAGCAGCTTGCGCAGGGCCGGGCCGCGATCCAGCAGCAGCACGCGGCCGGCTGCGCCAGCGTGTTGATCAGCGCCCAGCTGAGTGAGCTGCTGGACCGCGCCGTGCTCCAACTCTACACGGCCTCGCTGGCCGACTCGCAGACGACCGACCTGGAGCGGCGCATCGCCGTGATCGCGCACGGCGGCTACGGGCGCTGCGACGTCGCGCCGTACTCGGACGTCGATGTGATGTTGCTGGCCGAACCCGCGGCGCGGCCGCGGGCCATCGAGCTGGCGCGGCACCTGAGCCGGAACATCTGCGACGCCGGACTGCAGCTAGGGTTCAGCCTGCGGACCCCGGCCGAAGCGATCGCCTTGGGGCTGAAGGATGCCACGATCCTCACCTCGCTGGTCGAATCCCGCTGCCTGGCGGGGAACGAGGACGTGGCGGCGCGGTTTTTCGCGCGGTTTCGCCGGATCGTGCGCCGCCGCTGGCGGGCACTGGTCGCCGCGGTGCTGGAGTCGCGGCAGCAGGAACGGCACCAGTTCGGCCAGACCGCGTTCCTGCTCGAACCGAACCTCAAACGTTCACGCGGCGGGTTGCGCGATGTGCAGAGCGTGCGGTGGGCCGGGTTCCTCCGCTATGGCCAGCGGGACCCGCTGCATCTGGCCGAGCTCGGCGCGCTCCACGCCGCCGATCGGGACCGCCTGAGCGCGGCCCACGAATACCTGTTGCAGCTCCGCCACGAGCTGCATTTCCATGCCGGCAAGGCCCAGGACGTGCTCACCCGGGACGAACAGGTGCGGCTGGCCGACTGGTACGGCTACGAGAAACTGGCCGGCGTGCTGCCCGTCGAGCGGTTCATGCGCGATACGTTCGAGCGGCTGGGGGACGTGCGGTACGTGGCCGCGAACTTCCTGGCGGGCGTGACCGCCCCGTCGCGCGTCACGTACCTGCTCTCACCGCTCTTGAGCCACCCGATTGAACGCGATTTCCGCGTCGGGCCGGTGCACATCAGCGCGACGCGCCGCGGGCTCCCCCGCATCTGCCGCGACCTGTCGCGCGTGCTGCGCCTGATGGACCTGGCCAACCGCTACCACAAGCGAATCGACCATCGCACGTGGGAGGCGATCCGCACGTCGATGGCGGAGCGTCCCCCCGTGGAGATCTCGCGCGACGCCATCGCGCGGTTTCTGTCGCTGCTGAGCCAGCCCGGCCGGCTGGGCGAGCTGCTGCGCCGGCTGCACGAGCTGCGCGTGCTGGAACAGTTCATTCCGGCCCTGCAGCACGCCCGGTACCTGATGCAGTTCAATGACTATCACAAGTACACGGTCGACGAGCATTGCCTGCGGGCGGTGGAGAGTGCCGCGCAGCTGGGGCACGACCCGCGGCCGGTCGGCGCGACCTATCGCAGCCTGCGGAACAAGCAACTCCTCCACCTGGCACTGCTCGTGCACGATCTGGGCAAAGGCTACGACGACGACCACAGCGACGTCGGTGCCCGCATCGCCGCGGACACGGCGCGGCGGCTGCACCTGTCCGAATCGGATACGGAAACGCTGCGCTTCCTCGTCGGGCGCCACCTGCTCATGTCCCACATGGCGTTCCGCGAGGATATGCGCGACGAATCGGTCATCCTGCGACTGGCGCGCGAAGTCGGCTCGCCCGACGTCCTGCAGATGCTTTACCTGCATGCGTGCGCGGATCTGGCCGCCGTCGGCCCGGACGTCCTCAACGACTGGAAGCTCGAACTGCTCACCGAGCTGTACTACCGTACGCGACGACACTTGACGGGCGAGGACGTCTCCCAGGCCACCGCGCGGGAGGTGCAGACGCGCCGGGAGGAGCTGCGCCGACTTGCCCAGGACCAGCGCGACCCGGCCTGGTGGGAGGCTCAGGTGCAGGCTCTCCCGACCGGCTACCTGCTGAGCGTCACTCCGACGCGGCTCTTCGACGTGCTGCGACAACTCCAGCAGCTCCGTCCCACGGACGTCACCGCCTGGTTCCGGTATGAACCGGACCGCAAGGTCTGCGCGTACATGGTGGGCACGCACGAAGCGGTGACTCCCGGCATTTTCCACAAGCTGACGGGCGCCCTGACCGGCAAGGGCCTGCAAATCCTCTCGGCGGAGATCCACACACTGGCCGACGAGCTCGTGCTGGACCGCTTCTACGTCGAAGACCCTGACTTCGTCGGCGCCCCGCCCACCGAACGGACGCAGGAGGTGTGCGATGCGCTGGTGGCCGCCCTGACGACCAACGCCGACAAGGTCCCGGTCTTTCGCCGGCTGTGGAGTGCCCACCGCGGTGCGGCCGCCGCGGACTTCGCCGAGCTGCCCACCCGCGTGCGTTTCGACGACGCGACCTCCGAACGGTACACGATCCTCACGATTTTCACGTATGACCGCCGGGGCCTGCTTTACACCATCACGCGCACGCTGTTCGAGTGCGGTCTGGTCGTCCACGTGGCCAAGATCGCCACCTATCTGGACCAGGTGGTGGACGCCTTTTACGTCACCGACACCAAGGGCAAGAAGATCCACAGCCAGGCCCACCTGGCGGAAATCCGGCAGCGGCTGACCGCGGCGCTGGAACCGCCCGCGGAAACGACCGACTGAGCGGCGTCCCCGCCGGATCGAGCGCAGCGCGCAGTGTGTCTGATCAGAGGGGGACCGAAACGTGGATTGGAAAGAATCTTCCTGTCCCCCATTTTCCTGTCCCCCATTTTCCTGTCGCCTGCCCTCTTGCGGGAGCGGGTGCGCCCCCCGGCCGGAGGCCCGTTCCCTTGACCACCTCCCAGGCTGACTCGACAATAACGCCGTTCGATGCGCGAGGATTTCTTAGCTGAGGCAGTGCGACGTGACATGAGCGGCAATCCGGCAACGATTCCGGCGGCGGCATGCGTGCCGGACGCGCACGGCCGATTCGGCACCTATGGTGGACGTTATGTGCCGGAGACGCTCACGCGTGCCCTGGAGGAACTGGCCAGCGCCTATGAGGCCGCCCGCCAGGACGCGGCTTTTCAGACGGAACTGTCGACTCTCCTGCGCGATTACGTGGGCCGGCCCTCGCCGCTCTACCACGCGCAACGACTCAGTGCGCATTGCGGCGGTGCCCAGATCTGGCTCAAACGCGAAGATCTCAACCACACCGGGTCGCACAAGATCAACAACACGCTCGGCCAGACCCTCCTCACGCGGCGCATGGGGAAGATGCGGGTGATCGCCGAGACGGGAGCGGGACAGCATGGCGTGGCCACCGCGACGGCCTGCGCCCGCTTCGGGCTGCCGTGCGTGATCTACATGGGAGCAGAAGATATCCGGCGGCAGGCGCCCAACGTATTCAGCATGCGGCTCCTGGGCGCAGAAGTCCGACCCGTCGCCAGCGGCTCGCGGACGCTGCGGGACGCCATCAACGAAGCCATGCGCGACTGGATGGCCAGTGTGGAGACCACGCACTACATCCTCGGCTCCGTGGTCGGCCCGCATCCGTTTCCGCGCATCGTCCGCGATTTCCAGAGCGTGATCGGACGGGAGACGATCCAGCAGTGCCGCACGCAGCTCGGACGGCTGCCCGATCTGGTCGTCGCCTGCGTGGGCGGCGGCAGCAACGCGGCCGGGATGTTCTTCCCCTTCGTGCAGGAGACAGACGTGCCGTTGGTGGGCGTGGAGGCGGGCGGGCGTGGAGACCGGCCGGGAGAGCACGCGTCGCCGTTGAACTTCGGCAGCCCGGGGATTCTGCACGGGAGCCTGAGTTATGTCATGCAGGACGCCGACGGGCAGACGTGCGACGTCCATTCCGTGTCCGCGGGGCTGGACTACCCGGGCGTCGGCCCGGAACACAGCTACTGGAAGGACACGGGGCGCGTCCAGTACGTGGCCTGCCGCGATGCAGCGGCCCTCGCGGCTTTCGACCTGCTGGCCCGCTGCGAAGGCATTCTCCCCGCACTGGAATCCGCCCATGCCGTGGCCCACGCGACCCAATTGGCCCGCACGCGCGCCGCGCACGAAGTCATCGTCGTCTGCCTTTCCGGCCGAGGTGACAAGGACGCGGCGGAGATCGCGCGCCTGAGAGCCGAGGCCGGACCGTCACGCCCGAACCCACCGGAGCTGGAAACGCAGCCGTAATGTCCGCCATCGACCGACTCTTTGAGCAGTGCCGCCGCGAGCAGCGCAAGGCGCTCATGCCGTTCGTGACGGCGGGCGATCCGGATCTCGCGTTTACCCAGGCGCTCGTGCGCGAACTGGCCCGGCAGGGTGGCGATCTGTGCGAGCTGGGCATCCCCTACAGCGATCCGATTGCGGACGGGCCGGTGATTCAGGCGTCTTTCACGCGGGCGCTGGCGCAGCACGTGCGGCTGGACGACATTTTCCACGCGATCGCCGAGGTGGCCCCAGGCGTGTCCATGCCCCTGGTCACCATGGTCAGCTACTCCATCATTCACCGGCAAGGTCTGGAACAGTATGTCGCCCGCGCGCAGGCGGCCGGACTGGCCGGCGCCATCGTGCCGGACCTGCTGGTGGAGGAGTCGGGACCCTTGCGCGCGATCTGCCGGCGGGCGGACTTCAGCTTGATCCAGCTCGTGACGCCCACGACACCCCGCGAGCGGGCCATCCGGATCGCCCACGCTTCGACCGGGTTCGTGTACTACGTGAGTGTGACCGGGATCACCGGCGAACGCGCGGCGCTCCCCCCGCAGATCGTGGACAACGTGGCGGAACTCCGGTCGCACACCACACTGCCGATCTGCATCGGGTTCGGCATCAGCCAGCCAGCGCACGTCCGCATGCTCGCCCCCGTGGCAGACGGGCTGATCGTCGGATCGGCCATCGTGCGGCGCGTGGCCGAGGCGGCTCAACGCCCGCGCGGTGACATCCTGCGCGAGGTGGGCCAGTACGTGGCCGAACTGGCGGCGGCCCTGCGCCAAGCGGAACGCGAAGCGACGCGCGTGCGCTGATCGGGCCGTCGGCCGGGCATCACCGCCGCCTGGAAAAATGCGGGCAGCAACACGCCTCTCATCGACTCGCAGCCTACACTTGCATTGTGGAGGTGTGCGATGCATCCCGGGCAGCCGATCACCGCGCTCCAGCGTTTCTTCACGGGTCTGGCCGAGCAGGTTTTTCAGGTCGAGCTGGGCGTCGCCGACCCACCGCTGATCGACTACCTGAGCCAACTTCTGGTCCGCTTCATTCACGCGGACCAACTGCATCGCTGGTGCATGCCGGCGGGACCACCGGGCCAGGACCTGCAGCGGCTGCTGGCCGAAGCCGACCAGCGGGTGGGCCTGGCACAACGCGCGCTCTATCGACACATCGGGGATGTGACGTTGTTCTGGGCGGGACTGTACCCCGAGCATCTGCGGCAGACCCAGGTGACGGCCGATGTGGACCGCTTCGGCCAGTACTGTGCCGCCGGCCGACGCTCGTACCTGGCGGCCAGCCGCATCGACGCCGACGCAGGCGATGCCGCGCCGGGCGACGTGCTCGCGCGGCTGGGGACGGAATTTGAGATGTGTGCGTACGGTCTGCGCGAAGTCCGCCGCGGCTGGGAGGAAGAAGCGGACCGGCCCTGAGCTGGCCCGTCAGGTCACGACGTCAGGTCACGATGCCTTTGGTGACCAGCATGAAGACGTCTTCGAGCGTGGGCTCCTTCTCGCTGAAGCTCCGCACACCAATCCGTTGACTGACCAGCTGCTGGAGCAGCTCGGCGACACCGCGGTCGTCCGTTTCCAGCTCGACGATGGCACTGGAATTCTCCACCTGGATATCGCGCAGGTGCGGACAACTTCGCAGGATCGTCAGCCCGGCCTCCACGTTG
The DNA here is from genome assembly GCA_025459265.1 of Pirellulaceae bacterium. GTDB lineage: Bacteria > Planctomycetota > Planctomycetia > Pirellulales > Pirellulaceae > JAAYDI01. The sequence goes on from JALOQX010000058.1 coordinate 18,499, forward strand.
TCGGTGAACTGGATGACCACCATCCGATTGCCGCGGATGCGCCGATAGACGTCGGCGATCGGACCGTGCATCAGTAACTGCCCCCCTTCGATGATCCCGATCGACGTGCAGCAGTCCGCCAGCTCGGTCAGGATGTGGCTGGAGATGAGAATCGTCTTGCCCATCCGCCGCAGTTCTTTCAGCAGCGCTTTGACTTCCACGCGGGCACGCGGGTCCAGTCCGCTGGCGGGTTCGTCGAGAATCAACACGGGCGGGTCGTGGACGAGGGTCTTGGCCAGGCAGAGACGCTGTTTCATGCCGCGCGACAGGCCGTTGACGAAATCGTCGCGCTTGTGGGCCAGGTCAAGCAACTCCAGGACGTCGGCAATCACCTGGGCGCGCTGCACACGGCGGATCCGGTAGGCCACGGCGAAGAAATCGAGGAACTCCCAGACCTTCATGCCGTCATACACGCCGAAGTTGTCCGGCATGTAGCCCACACTCTGCCGCACGCTCATCGGGTCCTTCGTGACGCTGTGCCCGTTGACGATGCCCTCGCCGCGCGTCGCCCGCAGGAGCGTGGCCAGGAACCGAATCGTGGTGCTCTTGCCCGCACCGTTGGGCCCGATGAACCCGAAGATTTCGCCGGCATCAATCTTCAGATTCAGGCAGTCCACGGCCCGGAAGTCACCGTAGTCCTTGCCGAAATCAATAAGCTCAATCATGGTGATTCCTGGTTGTCGCTCTTCTCTCCGGACGACTCCGGTTCCGGCACCTCCGCCGCGTCGTCGCTCGCCGGCGGCGGTTCGTACACGTCGACCAGCAGGTTGACGTCCGGGCGGGGCGGCGGCAGCGGGCCGTACCGCAGATGACTGACCACCAGCGACCGGCCGCGCGCCTGCGAGGCCGCCGGTCTAATGGACATGCCGGGCAGCGGTTCGTCCAGCCGGCCGACCAGGCGCACGTCACCCGGCCGGAGTTGCAGACCTTCCACCGCCAGCCGCGTGATCTCACTCAGGTCCAGGCCGGCCCCGTCGGTCGGCGCGGCAAGGCCCGTCGGCGCATCGGGGACGGCGCCCCCCTGCTCTGCCCCCGCGAAGGCCAGCGGCAGCGTCGCACCTGCGGGCAGTGTATCGAGCCGGCAAGTCAGCAGTTCGGCCGCCGTCGTGCGGTGCCATATCTGAACCTGCGTGAAATCGTGCGACGTACCGTTTTCGATCTGCCACGCGACGGGGGAATCGCCGACCAGCCGCAGCGCGCCACCCATGTCCCGCAGCTGCTCGGTGTGCAGGAACCCGGTCGCATTCGAGTCCACCTGGAATCCGCTCAGCTGCAACCCTTGTTCGCGCCGAAACGTGATTGGCCACGCGCGGTCTGGCGATGGCGTGGGAGGGAACGGCCGGGCGATGACCGCCGGATCATCAAACTCCAGCTCGTACGACGAGGAGAGGGACGAATACAGGGCGACGTACCGTGTCACGTGCGCCACCGGGTGATCGGGCTGCATCTCGATCACGTCGATTTCCGTCTGGCTGCGCACGAAGCCAATATCGAGCTGTGCCAGACGGATGACGCCCACGGCCCCGGCCAGCGCGATGACTGGCGCGGCGGCCCAGGCCCATTCCACGCGGCCACAGAGGCGGAAGAAGCCCCAGTTGACGGGCACCAGCAGCACGAGGTACGCCACCAGGACCCACAGCACGAAGGATGCCCGCGGGATGGAGATCCCGGCCGCCTTCCGGAGCGTGGCATGGGCGACGGACGCCACCCCGCCGCCGTCCCGCCAGCCTCCGATACCCGACGCTTCGTCCGGCTCACACCCGTCCACGTGCCAGTCGAGTTCCGAGGCGGGGGGAGGACGCCAGCGGTCTGGCATGGGGCGTCGCCCCGCCAGCTCGTCTCGGCGGCGACTGGGGGCCGACGCCCGGGGACTGCCGGCATCCCGCGCAAAGTACCGCGTCGCGGTGGTGAAGAGCGCATCCTCGCGGCGGGCAGGAAACGCCGCCCAATCCAGTTGCGGCCGCCCAAAGCGGTTGAGCGTAAACTCGCGGCGGGGCCGCCGCAACAGGACGTTGTTGAGGAAGCTGTCGCAGCTGGTCCAGTTCACCACGTCCGGGTGACTCGCCCCAAAACTCGTGACCACAATCCGCCCGCGACCGACCCGGCGTTCCGCGACCAGCTGGCCGGTCCCCGCGACGAACACCCCCGGCGATCGCAGCCTCAGCTGGACGCCGACCACGGGCCGCGCGGGCGCAATGACGGGGACCCGGCGCGCATCGGGCTTGGCGGGCGTGAGCGACCAATAGTCGTTCAACGGACCGAACGACTCGGCGTCGAGTTCACTGGCTCCCCCGCTCCGCGCGGGGAGGTACGGCCCGAGAAAACTGCTGGCCAACTGGTCGAGCGAGCCCGGTCCGCTGACAATCAGCTGCCCACCCCAGTGGAGCCAGTCGAGCATCGCCCGCTGCTGATCGGGCGTCAACGATTCGGCCGGCAGCCCGTCCCACAGCAGGTACGCGATCATGGTCCACGAGAACGCGTGCGCCGGGAGTGGAACGCGGTCGACGACCGTGGGGAGCACCACGCGATAATGCAGGACCGCCCCCTGTTCGTCGTAGATCTCGTCGAGCGTGGTGTACACGGACGGAGTCATTTTCAGGAACCCGTAGGCATTCGGGTTCACGGCCAGCACGACAAACAGATACTGGTAGGCGGGCATGGACTGCGTGCCTTCGAAGTCTTCGAACACGACGCGGCCTCCGTCCGCGTCGCGCAGGAGGCGATGCAGAAACATCGAGGCCCGCTCCGTCACGGCTTCCCGCGGCACGAAGAACGTGGACTCCAGATCGCGGCGCTGGCCTTTCGCCAGCACCGCCGGACGCGACGCCCGCAGGTGGAACTGCGTGGTGGCGACCGTGACGGGGCGACGATCCGCATACGTGACTTCGGTCTCGAGGTCCGCCCGCAAGTCGCTCTTGTGAGCGATCGCCGCCATGGCGGCGGTCACCGCATGTCCGGGTTTGACGAAGTTGCGGGCCACCGCCTCATCCGACGGGAGCCCTACCAGCCGTCCGATCTCGAAGTCGGGCGCCGGCTTGGTCGACTCGGTGACTTCCGCCGACGGCTCGGCCGGCGGTGCCGCCGGCTCACTGCCACACCCCGCCAGACCCAGGAGCAGCCCGAGCCACAGCCCCAGCCCCCACCACCGGCTCCTGCCGCTCCGCGCCACGCAAGGGGGCGTCGGACGCCCCGGGTCTCCCAGCGCCGAGGGCGCTCGGGTGCGTCTGACCGGCGTCGGGTCGCGCGTGCATGTCAAGGGCTTGGTCATGTCTGTGCGTCCCGGTGGCCGCCCTGCCGGTCCTGCTTCAGGCAGGCGACTCCCCCGCTTCCGTCAGCTCGATCGCTTTGAGCAGCCCGCGGGTCTTGTTGAGCGTCTCACGGTACTCGCGCTGCGGATCGCTGTCGGCCACGATGCCGGCGCCGGCCTGGACATAGGCCGTCGCGCCCTGGATGACCACGGTCCGCAGGGCGATACAGGTGTCCATGTTCCCCCGGTAGTCGATGTAGCCCACCGCGCCGGCATACGGTCCACGCCGATGCGGTTCCAGTTCATCGATAATCTGCATGGCCCGCACCTTGGGAGCGCCGGACACCGTGCCGGCGGGCAGACAGGCGCGCAGCGCATCAAAGGCGTCCTTGCCGTCACTGAGCAGCCCCGTCACATTGGACGTGATGTGCATGACGTGGCTGTATCGCTCGATGACCATCACGTCGGAGAGCTCCACCGTACCGTACTGCGCCACGCGTCCCACATCGTTGCGGCCCAAGTCGACGAGCATCACGTGCTCGGCGCGCTCTTTCGGATCCGCCAGCAGCTCGTCCGCCAGCCGCCGGTCCTCGTCCTCGTCCGCACCCCGTTTCCGGGTCCCGGCCAGCGGCCGGACAGTCACCTTCCGGTCGACCACGCGACACATGATCTCCGGCGAGCTGCCCACAAGGGTCACGCCCGGCGCGCGGAGGAAGAACATGAAGGGACTGGGATTCACAATCCGCAGGGTGCGATAGATCTCGAACGGATCGCAGTGGATGGTCACCTGCAGCCGCTGGCTGATCACCACCTGAAAAATGTCCCCCTGGCGAATGTACTCGACGCATTTCCGCACCGCGGCGGCGAATTCCTCGGGCGTGAAATTCGACTGCCAGGGGAGGCGGGCGTCCCCCTCGGTGGATCCGGCCAGGTCGCGGCAGGCCAGGGTGCGGTCCGCGCTCGCCAGCTGCTGGACCATGCGGTCGACCGCCTGCCGCGCTTCCTCGTAGGCCGCCGCGGCATCTCCGCGATGGCGCTGCACGTGCGCGGTGGCAATCACGAAGATGGTCTTCTTGACGTGGTCAAACACGACCATCCGGTCGTAGAAGCCGAAGGCCAGATCGGGCAACTGCCGGTCGTCGCGGGGGGCATGCGGGAGATCTTCGGCGTACCGCACGACGTCGTAGCCAGCATAGCCGACCGCGCCGCCGATGAAGGGGGGGAGCCCGGGCAGTTGCGCCGCGCGCACGGCGTGAATGCGGCTGCGGAGCGTCTCGAGCGGATCGCGCGCCACGCTCACCCGCGTCCCCGTGCCGGACATCTCCGTGACGTGCTGGCCGCGCGCCACCAATTCGAGATAGGGGCCGGCGGCCAGGAAACTGTAGCGGCCCACTTTCTCGCCCCCGATCACACTCTCAAAGAGACAAGCGCTCTGGCCACTGTCCAAGCGGTGGAAGGCCATGACCGGCGTCAAAGTATCGCTGTAGAGGCGGCGATAGACCGGCACCAGGTCGTGGGTGGCGCAGAGCGCACGGAACGTGTCGAAATCGGGACATGAAGTCAGCATGAAGCGCACCTGCGAGCCGACGAGCCGATCGGAGCCATTGCCGCGCAACCGGCGCGCCGGGCGGCTCTTCGCCCGGCGGGGTTCCACCACGTGGTGCGCGGCGCACGCTCAGCTTAACGACCCGCCGCGGTCCTCACAACGGCCGCCCACACCGCCACGATATCTTCAATAAAGGAAACAATTTAGGGTGCGGCGCCGAGCGCTGCACTTGGCTTGACAGCCCCCCAGCGCCTGTTAGAATCCTAGCGGCTTCGCAGCCACCGCCGACGATCTCCTGTCCGCATGGTGCTGCGCGGACGTTCGCGCTCAGGGGTGTGTGTTCCCTCCGCCAGGGACCGACTGTCATGAAGTGCCAGCACTGCGAGAAACCTGCCATCATCCATATCACGGAGCTGACCGACGACGTGCCGGTGGAACTGCACTTCTGCGAAGAACATGCGCGGGCCTACCTCACGCAGTCGGAAGCGGAGGAACAACCCGCCCCGGGGACGACGATGGCCGGCGGCCTGGCCCAACAGGTCAAGGTCGGGAAAACTGCCGAGGACTTGGCGCGGCTGGACCAGCGCACCTGCCCGGTCTGCGGCGTGACATTCTACGAGTTTCGCCATGCCGGGCGCCTGGGATGCCCACACGACTACGTCTGCTTCCGCCAGGAACTCGAGCCGCTGATCGTCAACATCCACGGGGCAACCGAACACAAGGGCAAACGCCCGCAGCACAGCGCGCACGGCACCGATCAGCAGACGCGACTGATCCAGCTGCGGCGGGAGATGCGCGAGGCCGTGCAACAAGAAGATTACGAACGCGCCTCCCGGCTGCGGGATGAAATCCGGCGCATTGAACGACCGTCCGGAGCCTGACGTAACAGACGGGAACAGCACGTGAAGCTCGAAGACCTGGCGGGACAATCCGGCGAGTGGCTACGCGGATCGGGTCCCGAGTCGGACATTGTCATCAGCAGTCGGATCCGCCTGGCGCGGAATCTGGCCGAGTTCCCGTTCATCCGCAAGTGCACGGAGTCGGACCGCAGCCAGATTGAGCGGGCCCTGCGCGAGCGGATCGCCCAGGTGGAGGAGTGGCGGGGGTTGAGCTATATCAACGTCGCCAGCCTGGAAGAAATCGATCGGCAGTTCCTCGTCGAACGCCAGCTCATCAGCCGCGAACACTCCGAGTCCGAGGGGCCGCGCTCCGTGGCCATCGACCCGCACGAGAAGTTCAGCCTGATGATCAACGAAGAAGACCATCTGCGGATCCAGGTCATGCAGAGCGGGCTGGATCTGCAGGCCGCCTGGGAGCGGATCGATCACATCGACGACCTGATCGAAGAGCGGATCACGTACGCCTTCCACGAGCGGTGGGGATACCTCACCGCCTGCCCCACCAACGTCGGCACGGGCATGCGCGTCAGCGTCATGCTGCACCTCCCCGCACTGGTCATCACGCGGCAGATCGACAAGGTGTTCCGCAGCCTGCACAAGATCAGCCTGGCCGTCCGCGGCCTCTACGGTGAAGGCTCCCAGGCCATGGGAGACTTCTACCAGATCAGCAACCAGATCACCCTCGGTCGCGGCGAACAGGAACTGATCGGCCAGGTCCGCGATATCGTGCCCGTGCTGATCGATTACGAACGGCGGGCCCGCGAGTTCCTGGTCCGCGAAAGCCAGAAAGATCTGCACGACCGCGTCAGCCGCGCCTACGGCATCCTCTGCACTGCGCAGACCATCAGCAGCGAAGAAACCATGCACCTGCTCTCGAGCGTCCGGATGGGGATCAACCTCGGCCTGATCCATGACCTGGAAATCCCCACCGTCAATAAGCTCTTCATTCACACCCAGCCCGCCCACCTGCAGAAACTCCGCGGAACCGAACTCGATACCGCCGACCGCAACATCGAACGCGCCCACTATCTGCAGCGGCACCTGCGCAAACGCGACCCGAGCGACGATCCGGAACAGAACTGAGCACACCAAGAGGGAATGTCCAAGCACCAAACATGCCTGGTCATGGGTCCCTGGTCATTCCGCCATTGGGCCCGGGGATCTTGGCCCGGATGTCCGGGATGATCGCCGCGGGCACGAAGCGGGCCAGCATCGCGTCCGGCGTGACCGGGGTGATCTGCTTGATCAGACTGCTCGAGACGTGCGCCAACTCCTCGTCCGCCATCAGGAAGATCGTCTCGACGTCATCGGCCAGGTGGCGGTTGGCCAGCAGCATCGTGAATTCGGCCGCCACGTCGGTCAGCGGCCGGATGCCGCGAATCATGACCTTGGCGCGGCACTCACGGACGAACTCGACCGCCAGCCCGGTGAACGTCCGCACTTCCGCATTGTGCTCACCGGCAATCACGCGGTGAATCATCGCCACCCGCTCGTCGGCCGTGAACAACGGCTGTTTCTCAATGTTGATCCCGACCCCCACAATGAGCTTGTCCACCAGCCGACAGGCCCGGCGGATCACGTTCAGGTGCCCTAAGGTGATCGGGTCGAACGAGCCGGTATAGACGGCCAGCCGCAGTTGATTGGTTTCCATCACCCCCACTCCCCCCTGCCCGACCGCCCCGCACCGGGCCCACTATCGCACACGGGGCCGCGCCTGAACATGGGCCCGCGGCGCCATGGATGCACGCGGGGCGGAAAATGGACTACACTGCACCCACCTCCGCCCTACAGCCGTTGCAGGCAGCACAACCGGTCGGGCCTGCGGTCCGGTCGGCGCCGGCCGGATGCCGTTGGCCTGGGGCGGGTGACAGCACGAACGGATGAATTATACTAGCTGAGGTAGAAATTGCAGGAAACCACCGTGGCTCATGCTGTTTACTCCTTGAGGACGTCCCGCATGCCCAAGGTTCTTTGTATGTCGGGAATGGTCATCGCCATTCTCATCCTGGTGCTGTTCCTGCTGGACCTGGCGGTGGCGTTTCCTTTTCGGCGCATCAACGCGGTGATGGATATCACGTTCGTGCTGTGTGCCCTCGCGCTGGGTTATCTGAGTTGGTCAACGCTGCGGGAACAGGACTGACCTGCACACGACCCTGCCCGCCCCGGCTGATGCAATCGCTCAGCTCGCACCTGGTCTCCGTAGTTCGCGTACCGCATCCATCCCCAACTGGGGCAGCCTTTCCGTACGACGGGCCGTATACTGGCGGTGAGGAGAACCATGGCGCACCGCATCACTCGCCGCAATGCTCTGAGACTGCTGGGGGTCCTGTCCGCCGGCACGGCGGCCACGGTCACAGCCGGCCGTTCATGGGGAGCCCCTGCGCGCAACCCGCGATGGGAGAAGTCCATCACGCAGGCCCTGCAGTGGGTGGCTCGGTCCCAGTCGTCACTCGGCCATTGGGGTGGCAACACGTACCCCACCGCCATGGCGGCGTTGGCCGGCACCGCCCTGCTCTGCTCCGGCTCGACCACCACCCAGGGGCCTTTTGCACGGCATATTCGCCGGTCGGTCGACTATCTGTTGTCCAAGGCTCGCGGCAATGGCTTGATCGGCGACCCAACGCTCGATAACCGCTACACCTACGGACATGGCTTTTCCATGCTGTTCCTCTCGCAAGTGCTCGGTGAAGAGGAAGACGCGGAACGCCGCGACGAACTGATCCGCACGCTCACCAGCGCGGTTGAATTCAGCGGTCAGGCTCAGACCCGCGCCGGCGGCTGGGGTTACGTGAGCGCCAAAGACGGCAACAACTTCGACGAAGGCTCGACCACCATCACCCAGGTCCAGGGTCTGCGCGGCTGCCGCAACGCCGGCATCCCGGTACCGGCCGAAGTGATTGAGCGTGCCAAGCAGTACATTTATTTCTGCAAGAACCCCGACGGCGGCATTTCGTACAGCTCCACCAATCGCGGCAGTTCCCGCCCCGCCATTACGGCAGCGGCCCTGGCGGCCCTGTATAACGCCGGAGCCTACGACAGCGAGCATGTGCCCAGCATGCTGGAATACTGCAAGAAAAACCTCTACCGGCTCGGCGACAGCGTCCGTTCTTTCGGGCACTGGCATTACACCTACCTCTACTACGCCCAGGTCGTCTATCGCCAGGGCGCGGAGGAGTGGGCGCCGTTTCGCGACCGGCTTTATGATCGCATCGTGAGCGAACAGAAGAGCGACGGAAGCTGGGAGGGGAACATCGAGCCGATTTACGTGACGGCCTGCAACTTGATCATGCTGCAGCTGGATAAGGCCTACCTGCCCATCTATCAGCGCTGATGTCGGCCGATGGCCGCGACCAGACCTGCCAGCGTCGCTTCCTGCGCCTCGACGGCCGGTTCCAGGCCCAGTTCGCGAAGCGTGGCGGACGTGACCGGGCTGAGACTGGCCAGCTGCGTGTGCCGCAGGTCGTCGCCGAAAAGGCGCCCGAGCGAGCGCGCGATGGCGGAACTGGTCACGGTCGTCCAGGTGATGCGTCCCGCACCCAGCTGCGCCGCGATGTCGGCTTCGGCCGTGGCCACGTCGACGCTCTCGTACGCCACCACCTGCTCGACTTCCCCGCCGGCCGCCGCCAGACGCTCGGCCAGGACCTCCCGCCCCCGACTGGCCCGGACCAGCAGGAACCGTTGTCCCGCCGCACACCGCGCCAATTCGTCCGCCAGATCCTCGGCCTGAAATCGCCGGGGTTGCAGATCGGCCCGCAGGTGGAAGTCGGCCAGCGCTGCGGCGGTGGCAGGCCCGATGGCGGCCAGGCGTGTCTGCTGCAATGCCCGCATGTCGCGCCCCGTGGCCTCCAGCCGCCCCAACCAGCTGCGCACGCCGTTGACGCTCGAAAACACCACCCAGCCGTACGTGTCCAGGCGCGCAAGCGTCGCGTCCACCGCCGCCCAGTCCCGCGGCGGACGGATCTCGATCGCCGCCTGCACCAACACCTGGGCCCCCTGCTCTTCCAGCAGCGAAACCAGCTCCGGTGCCTGAGCAGCGGAACGGGTCACCAGTACCGTGTGTCCATAGAGCGGCCGCCGGGCGAACCAGGACGGCGTCTCGTCCAGCGCCGCAACACGACCGAGAATCACAATCGCGGGCGAGGACACCGCGTCCCCAGCAAGCACTCCGGCGACGTCCCCCAACGTACAGCGGACGATCGCCTGGTCCGGCAGGCTGCAGCGTGCCACGATCACCGCCGGCGTGTCCGCAGCCAGCCCTGCCTCCCTCAGCGACTGGCTCCAGCGAGCGGCCGTGGTGCGGCCCATGTAGAACACCAACGTGCCGGGAAACCGGGCGAGACTGCCGTAGTCCAACGGCGGCCCCTGCTTGTCCTCAATCTCCTGCCCCGTCACAAACGCGACGGCGGAGGCCAGCTCCCGATGCGTCAGCGGGATTCCGGAAAAACTGCTGGCGGCCAGCGCGGCGGTGATGCCAGGGACAATCTCGTAGTCGATCCCGTGCCGCGCCAGCGTCAGCGCCTCCTCCGCGCCGCGGGCAAATACGGCCGGGTCCCCTCCTTTGAGCCGCACAACGGTCTTGCCGGCGCGCACGGCGGCCAGCATCGTGGCATCCACCTCGGCCTGCGTCCACTGGCGCTTCCTTCCGCCCGGGCCCAAACAGACGCGCTCCGCCGACGCCGGGGCGTGGGCCAGCATGCGCGGGTTGACCAGGTAGTCGTAGAGCACCACGTCCGCCCGCCGCAGACACTCGACGCCGCGCAGCGTGATCAGACCTGGCGCGCCCGGCCCCGCCCCGACCAGGTAGACCTTGCCGCCCCCCGGTTGCCGCTGAGCCCCAGCACCCGGCGCTTCATCGTCCCCGATCCTGGATCGCTGCGTCTCGATTGTCGCCGTCCTCCTGCCGCGCCCGCGCGGAATCGGCCCCGGCCATCATTGAAGTGACCAACCGGGAACCACGCAAGAGTCTTGGCCGGACGGCTGGACAAACCGCGGGCCATTCGCCATAAAGACTGGTTTGCATCTCGGCATCCGAGGAGGTCACCCGCCAACATGCCCAATACCAAGAGTGCCAAGAAACGATTGCGGCAGAACCTGGAACGCCGCGCCCGGAACCGATCCGCCCGCACGGCGTTGCGGACGCAGGTGCGCAAGGTCCGGGAGTCCGTCGCGGCCGGGGCGGTGGACAAGGCCCAGGACGAGTTGCGTGCCGCCACGCGGCGCCTCGATCAGGCCGGCGCGCAGCGTTTGATCCACCCCAACAAGGCGGCGCGGCTCAAGTCACGCCTGTCCAGACTGATCAAAGCCGCGAAGACCCCCTGAACCGTCGCGCGGGACCCGCTGCGGTTGGTCGCGCGCACCGCGCCCCACTCGCCGGCGATCGGTCTACCACACCACGTCTGCGGCGTCAAATACGGGCCCTTCCACGCAGGTGCGCCGGTAATCCCAGCCGTCCCCTTGCCGGATCTTGGCCACGCAGGTGAAGCAGATGCCGAGGCCACACGCCATGGGCGTCTCCAAGGACACCAGACACGGCACACCCCGAGCCTGACAGGCGGCGCTGGCCGCCCGCAACATCGCCTCCGGGCCGCAGCAGACCACCTGCTGCTCACTGTCAGTCCGTCCCGCAGTTTCCTCCAGTACGTCGCGCAACACCTCCGTGACCAGTCCCGGATATCCGGCGGACCCGTCATCGGTCGCCAACCGCACCGCGATCCCCGCCCCAACAAAGTCGTCGACACCGGCCAGCAGGTCCCGCGTACGCGCACCGTAACAGAGCGTGACGCGGGTCACGCGCGGAACGACTCGCGGCGGCGTGCCAAACCGCTGTTGACCGAGATGTTCTTTGGCCAGCACCAGGAAAGGGGTCTGACCGATGCCACCGGCGACCATAATCAGATGAGCGCAGGTGAGGGGGGGGAACCCGTTGCCCAACGGTCCCCACACATCGACGCCCTGCCCCGGCTGATATTGCGCCAACCGCCGCGTAAAGCGTCCCACCACGTGATACAGAAAATCGATGGTCTCGGGCCGCCCGGCCGAGTCCGACAGCACGTCGTAGACGGCCAAGGGACGCCCCAGCAGCGGGTCATCACAACCACTGAGGCGCACCATCACGAACTGCCCCGGCACAGCCTGCTGGGCGATTTCACGGCAGCGAATGCGGAGGCGATAGGTGTCCTGTGCCACAGGCAGGTTCGCCTCGACGACCACCTGCCGGCGCACGGCGGCATCCGCGTAATGTGTGGCATGCAGCGCCGGTATCATCGGCCTCGCTGGCCCTTTCGACGGGGTTTTCGCCCGGGTCGCGTGTGCGGGGGGCGCGAGGACGGTTGGTCGTAGTCCAGCACCGTCCCCTGCCGCGGGCGCGTTGGTTGTTGTCTGGGCGGGATCGGCCGGACCGTCTTGCCCCCCGCCTGTTCGGCGGCCCGCGCCGGTCGACCCGGCGGCTTCGGCCGCCGCGTGCCGGCGGGTTCGGCACTCCGCAGTTTGCCCGACGGCTGCGGCCGCGGTGCGGGCGTGCCCGCCTCCGCCGCGTGCTGTCGCGCTCGGCGCAGACACGCATGCAACTGCTGCAGCTCGACTCCCGTCAGCCGGCGCGCTTCGCCCACCCCCAGATTCCCCAGCCGCAACGGGCCGACCGCCACGCGGCGCAGGCGGAGCACCTTGTGTCCGACGCGGGCCAACAGGCGGCGAATTTCCCGGTTCCGGCCCTCGGTGAGCACAATCTCCAATTCCGCCCCGCGTGTGTGACGCCCTTTGACTCGCAGCTGCGCCACGCGCACCAACCCTTCGGCCAGATGCACGCCGCTGCGCAGCTTCTGCAGCGCCTCCGGGGCGGGAAACCCCAGCACCATGGCGCGATAGGTTTTGGCAATCCCGTACCGCGGGTGCGTCAGTATGTTCGCCACCTCGCCGTCGTTTGTGACCACAATCAAGCCTTCACTGGACCGGTCGAGCCGGCCGATCGTGAATAACCGCGCATCGCCCGGCACCAGATCGATTACCCGAATGCGACGGTCCGGATCGCGTGTCGTGGATACGACGCCCGGCGGCTTGTTGACCAGGTAGTACACCGGCCGCGGCCGACCCACGGGCACACCATCGACCCGGACCTGTTGCCGGTCCGGGTCGACGCGCACGCCCAGCTGAGTGACCGCGGTTCCGTCGACTTCCACGCGCCCGGCCAGGATCAGCTCCTCGCACTCGCGGCGGCTGGCCACCCCCGCCGCGGCCAATACCTTCTGGAGGCGTTCCCCGCGCGGACCGGACGTAGCCGACGGAGACGCCGAAGTCGGCCGGGACTGAGCAGTGCGCTGCGCGCGTGACATGGCAGGGATCCCGTGCCGCGACCGGTCGCTCCGGCCACCCGCACACACGCGGGTGGGGTCCGTGCGGATGGACGACCACGTTCGCCGCAACGTGACCTATCATAGCTGTCTCGGCACGGATCGCCCAGGCGACCGCGGCCGCACGCCCGTTCCTGCCTCCGCCAGCCCTCAGGCCCGCGCATGCTGCGCATTGCTACTCTCAGGCACGACCGCTATAGTCCGTTAAGCCTCGGATCGCGCGAAATCATCGGCCAGCGTGACCTAGAATTGCTGGCGAGCTTGATTGGCAAGCAGCGCGGATCCGGTATCACTTCCCCGGGGGGAACTGCCCCATGCGACATTGTGTTGCTCCACTGAGTGTTGTCTTGACGATCAGTTTTGCGGCCATTGCAGTTGCTCAAAACACCTGGGCCGAGCGACTGGGCTATCCGGCCGAGACGAAGGTGCTGATCCTGCACGCCAACGACCTGGGCGTGGCGTACGAATTCAGTCGCCCGATTGAGGATGCGTTGCAGGCGGGCACGTTGACGTCGGCCAGCGTCGTCACGGCCGCACCCTGGTTCGGACAATGCCAGGAGTGGGCCCACGGCAAACAAGCCTTCGACCTGGGCATATCCCTGTCGTTCGTCAACCCGAAAACGGCCTTTCAATGGGGGCCGGTCGCACCGGACGAACTGGTGCCGAGCCTGCTGACGCCGGAAGGATGCTTCACGTCCAGTCGCGCACAATTCGCGGTGCGTGCCGAGCCAACCCAGGTGCGGTATGAAGCCCTGGCGCAAGTCCAGCGCGCTCGCGCCGCAGGCCTGCAACCCAGCCACCTGCATCCGCACGTCGGCACGCTGCTGATGCGCCCCGACCTGATCGAACTGTACCTGGACCTCGCTACCGAGCTCTGGATTCCGGCCGTGATGGTGGAGTTCACACCCGACGTCGTCGAGCGGCTCGCAGCGCGCGGCGTGACCGTGACCGACGAGGTGCTCGAGGCGGCCTCGCGGTACACGCTCCCGCGCGTGGACGACATCCAGCATGTGCCTCCGGCAGCCAGCTACAACGAGAAACGGGACGCGCTCTTCGCGCTGATTCAGACGCTGCCGCCGGGAATCACGCAGATCACCCTCAATCCCGCTGACGACACGCCAGGACTGCACTGCCTGATCGATCAGTGGCAGGATCGGGTGTGGGATGCGCAACTGCTGAACGATCCGGCCGTCCAGGAAAAACTGCAGCAGGAAAAAGTGCTGCTGACCAACTGGCGGGAGATGATGCAGCGGTTCGAAGCGCGGACGAAGTGAGTCGAAGATGGAACATTGAACATTGAACATCGAACTTCGAACATCGAACGGGGATGACGAGTTATGAAATACGTTGATCTGCGCGATTTGAACGCTTGCCGGCGGGTGCGCGGCAAAGAGCGTCTGCTGCTTGTGCTCGGGCTGTGTCTGGCCGTCGCCTCAACCAACCTGCTCTTCGGACAGACGGCCGCGCAGACCAAGCCCGCGGCGGCCCCGGCAGGCGCCGTGGACGAGCGTGCCGAGACGCTGGCCTGGCTGGACCACTACATGAGCCAGTCCGATCTGCTCGATCCCAAGGCGCTGGTACAGATCCGCGAGGCGGTCAAGCAGATGACCCCTAGCCAGCTCGACCGCTGGCTGGCCCAGACCCGGCAGTTGCGGGAATACGTGTCCAGTCCCCAGTGGCAGGAAACGCGGGCGTGGTTGCGCGGCTTCTTGAAGGTCCAGGCGATCTACAGCGACCAGGAGATCCAGGAGTTCCGGCAAAAGCTGTTCGACGCCGATCCGGATGAGCTCCTGGCCATGCTGCAGAAGATCCAGGCCAAGCACGAGTCCATGGTCTGGATGCATCAGGCGTCGCAGCAGAGTCGCCAGATGGCCGTCGATGCCCGCGCGTCGCAAGTCGCGCGGCAAGACGCGGTCAACAACGCGGCACGCCAGGCCGCCGCGTCGGCGCGGCAGGCGCCCTTGTTCGGGTCCACGGGCGGCGCCTCGGGCGGTCGCCCACGGGACTCAGGTTACCGCGTCCCCGCACCGCTGATCAACTCCCGCACCGTGGCCCAATGGACCGCCTTCATGGGCGTGTGGT
>JALOQX010000275.1 GCA_025459265.1 Pirellulaceae bacterium
GTTGTCGGTGTTGCGGTGCCAACGTGGGGGGTGGCTGCCAGTTGAGTTTGTGCGTGACGGCCGCACGTGCCCAGGGTGGGGCGGAGCGTGCGGCGGCCGAGTTCGAGCGGTTCTTTGAGCAGATGTTTGGCGACGCGTCGGGCCAGCAGCAACAGGCGCTCGACGAAGTGACCATTTCCTGGCAGGACGAGGAGGCGTTCGGCCGGCAGGCCGTGGAGCGGTATGTGGCCCAGCTGCAGCAGCAGAAGGTGCGCGTCCTGTCGCGGGGCAAGGACGTCGAGTACGTGCGGAGCCTGGTCGAGACGCTGCATCCTCAGATGGAGCACGCCCGCCGCTACCGGTCTATTACGGTCCTGCTGGCGGACTCGCCGGATGTCGACGCGCGGTCGTTTCCCGGGGGGACGATCATCGTCTCTCGCGGGTTACTGGAGTTTGCTCCCAGTGAAGCCGCACTCGTGGGTATTCTCGGCCACGAATTGGCGCACATCGATCGCGCACACCAGTTGCGTTACCTCAAGGCTATGCAGCTGGCGCAGCGGACGTTTGCGGGCGGCCGCCCGCCGGCGGATCTCGGCAGCATGCTGAGCAACACGATGCTGTGGACGCAGATCTTCGCCCGCCCGTTCCGGCCGGAGGAAGAGGCGCAGGCCGACCTGGACGGCGCGGTGTGGGCCTATCGCGCGGGCTATGATCCGCGCGAGTTGGCGCGGCTGTTCATGTTGTTGGAGCAGCGTGCCGGGGAAAAGCCTCAGCCGTTTCTGTCCTTCCTGCGGTCGCATCCGTACAATCGCGAGCGGGCGCGGGCCGTGGCGCGGCGGTACGAGGAGCTGCAGAGGGCGGAGCCGCGTGCGGCGCTCTACGTGGGGACACGGAATCTGGTCGAACGCATACCGCGGTCCCGGCGCGCGTTCGACGAATAACGGGGTCGGGAGGCCAACCGTCGTGGGGCGAGCGGATGCGTCATCGGCGTCCGGCATCTACGCGGCGCGCAGCGCGCATTTCGCCGCGGAGGCAGCCCGGCTGGCACGGCACAGCCGCTGGCTGGTGGTCGTGCGCGGGCTGACCTTCCTGAGCGCGCTCGCGGCGCTGTTGATCGCCTACTCTGAGCCGTCCGTCCGTCCGTTCTGGACGGCGGCGAGCACGGCGATGCTGGCGGGGTTCCTGGCTGCAGTGGTCTGGGACGACCAGCGGAAACAGCGACAGGAGCGCTGCGAGCAGCTGCGGAGCATCAACGACCATCTCCTGGCGCGGTGCCTGCGCCGCTGGACGGCGCTGCCCGTGCCCGAGGTCAGCGTGCCCCCCGAGCACGCGGCGGTGGCCCGCGATCTCGACCTGTTTGGGCGCGCGTCCGTCTATCAGCTGGTCAATCTGGCGCACACACCCCGCGGCCGATGCCTGCTGCGCGACTGGCTGCTCGAGCCCGCCGCGCCGCAGGAGATCCGGGACCGCCAGGCGGCGGTGCAGGAGCTGGTGCCGCGGTGGGAATGGCGGGAGGCGCTGCTGCTGCGCGGCTCCGGCATCACGCACAGCGTGACCGGTCCGGAGCCCTTCGTGGCCTGGGCCGAAGGCGTCCCGTACTTCCAGCGGCGTCCCTGGATCAAGTGGGGCGCCCGACTGCTCACGGCTGCCGGCTTCCTCGCGCTGGCCGGGCTGATGACCGGCCTGCTGACGCCCGATGTGGGAGGCAGTGCGCTGGTCGTCGTCCTGGTGCTGAACGTGCTCTTCAGTGTCCTGTTCACGGGCGCGGTGCACGACCTGTTCGACAGCATTACCACGCGGTGCGGCGAGCTGCAGCAGTATCGCGAGCTGTTTGATTTGCTGGCGTCGCTGTCGCCGACCGCGCCGCGGCTAGCCGCCCTGCGGCAGGTCGCGGTGCAGGAGCAGCAGGGCGCCGTCGTCCAATTGCGGAGGCTGCGCCGCATCATGCAGCTGGCCGGGCTGCGACATGCCACCTGGCTGAGCATTCTGTATTTCGGACTGCAGGCCACCGTGTTATGGGACTTCCACGTGCTGGTGCTGCTGGAGCGCTGGCAGCGGCGCTGTGCCGGCCTGGTCCGCCGCTGGTTCGAGGCGCTGGCCGAACTGGAGGCACTCGGCTCGCTGGCCTGCCTGGCCTTCGATCATCCGCAGTGGTGTTTTCCCGACGTCGCGGCGGCGCACCGCGAGCTGCGGGCGACCAACCTGGGGCATCCGCTGCTGCCGGCTGCGGTCTGTGTGGGCAACGACGTGCAGGTGGGACCCGCCGGCACGATCCTGCTCGTCACCGGCTCGAACATGTCGGGCAAGAGCACGCTGTTGCGGGCGCTGGGTGTGAACGTCTTGCTCGCGTCCGCCGGCGGCCCGGCGTGCGCGCGCACGCTTGAACTCCCGCAGCTGATCGTGACCACCAGCATGCGGATCGAAGACTCGCTGGAAGACGGCGTCTCGCTGTTCCTGGCGGAGCTTCGGCGGCTGAAGCAGATCGTCGATCAGGCGACGGAACTGGCCGACCGTGACGACCGGACGCTGCTGTACCTGCTGGATGAAGTGCTGCAGGGGACGAATTCCGGTGAGCGGCACGTGGCGGTCACGCGTGTGCTGGCCCATCTTGTATCCACCGGTGCACTGGGCGCCGTCTCGACCCATGACCTCGCGCTGGCGCAGGCGCCCGATCTGGTCGCCTGTTGCCGGCCTGTGCACTTCCGCGAGACGCTGCACGGTGACGGGGCTGACGAGCTGATGACCTTTGACTACCGTCTGCTGCCGGGTGTGGCCACGACGCGCAACGCACTGCGGCTCCTGGCCCTGGTCGGACTGGCGCCCCCGCCGGAGCAAGATCGCTCCGCCTCACACGAATAGATGGCTGACGCACGCGCCACCGGGTCGTGGGTGGGGCAGGCCGTGCCCGCCCACACCCTCAGGTGGGACCCTTTGTCTTCCGCTGGGGTGACCGCTAACATTACGCGGCATCCGCGGGCCTGCCGGGGGTTTGTGCAGGCGTCGCCGCTGGGAAGTTAACTGCCGATCCGGCGACCTCGCCGCACGATGGACCTCCCGGTCCGTCGCGAGGTGTCCGGACAGACGCTCACTGCGAGGAGCTCACGTTATGGTTCGTCGACGAGCTGTGGGGCTGGTGTTGATGGTGTGCCTGGGCCTGGTGCCGTTGGTGCGGGTCGCCCGCGCCGAGGAAAAGACCGAAGCGAAGAAGCCGATCGCGGCGGTGTTCACGTTCGGGGGGGCCGTGACCGAGGCACCGATGGCGGATGATTTTCCGTTTGCGTCGTCAGGCGAGTCCTTTCACTCCCTCCTCACGCGACTCAAGAAGGTGAAGTCGGACGATGCCGTGAAGGCCGTCGTACTGCTTGTTGCCGACACGTCGCTGGGCATCCCGCAGATCGAAGAAGTGCGGCAGGCACTGGAAGAGATTCAGGCGGCGGGCAAGGACGTGGTGGCCCATGCGGACGAGGTCTCGATGCGCAGCTATGCCCTGATCAGCGGCGCCAATCGCGTGTCCGTCGTGCCGACGGGCGACGTGTGGATCACGGGGGTGTACGGCGAGTCGATGCACCTGCGCGGGCTGCTGGACATGCTCGGCGTCCAACCCGACTACTCGACCTGCGGAGATTACAAGAGTGCGGCCGAGATGTTCATGCGCCGCGAACCGAGCCCGCAGGCTCAGGAGAACCTCAACTGGCTGATGGACGGCGTCTACGACACACTGCTGACGCTGATCTCCACCGGTCGGCACGTGGATGTGGACCAGGTCCGGCGGTGGGTCGATCACGGCATCTACAGTGCGGAACAAGCGCAGGCCGCGGGCATCATCGACGACGTCCAGTTCCGGCAGGACTTCGAGGCGGCGTTACGCGCCAAGTACGGTGCGGAGCTCGTCTTCGACCGCAGATATGGCCGTGCCAAGCCGATGGAGATCGATTTCTCGTCGCCCTTTGGAATTCTCAAGTTCTACGGCGAACTGCTCTCCGGTCCGAAGAAGAAGAAGCCGAGTGAGGCGTCCGTGGCGATTGTCTACGTGGAGGGGCCGATCATGCCCGGCGCCGGCGATCCGAGCGGTTTCCCGCTGTCGCTGGGAGGCATGGCGTTCAGCACACCGATCGCCCGGGCGTTGGACCAGGCCGCGGCGGATGACAGCGTGAAGGCGGTCGTTCTGCGCGTCGATTCGCCCGGCGGATCGGCCGTGGCCAGCGAGATCATCCTGAACGCCTCCCGGCGCGTGGCCGCCCGCAAACCGCTGGTCGTCTCGATGGGCAACGTGGCCGGCAGCGGCGGGTATTACGTGGCCTGCGCCGCACCGACGGTTTTTGCTGACGCCGCCACCGTCACCGGCTCGATCGGCGTGGTGGGAGGGAAACTCGCTACACGCGGCCTGTGGGATCGCGTCGGGATCAACTGGTCTCCGGTGCGCCGCGGCCAGAATGCCGGCATGCTTGACTCGGCCGAGGTGTTCACGGAGGATCAGCGGGCGTTGATGCAGAGCTGGATGAACGAGATCTACACGGTGTTCAAGGGCCATGTCGTGGCCATCCGGGGCCCGAAGCTGGCGAAACCGATTGACGAGCTGGCAGGCGGGCGCGTCTTCACGGGCAAGCAGGCGCTGGAGCTGGGGCTGATCGACCAGCTGGGTGGCTTGGACGACGCCATTCGGCACGCGGCGCAGCAGGCCAACGTCAGCCAGTACGACGTGCGGGTCCTGCCGCCTCCCAAGAGCTTTCTCGAGGTGCTGCTGAGCGATTTGCAGGACGGCGGCGGACAGGACAGCAAGTCGCTGTTCCTGCGGCTGGGCGACAGCCTCGGGCAGCGCCACACGCTGCTGCAGGCGGCCCTGCCGCAGCTGCAGGCGCTCGAGCCGCGTCGGCTGCGCAGCGCCTGGCTGGGACTGTGGCAGCTGCAGCAACTGCAGCATGAACGCGTGCTCACCGCCATGCCGGTGATCGACCTGGTCGACTGATCGTCCACCGCGGCTATAATGAGAAGCACAGTCACATCGATGTTCACCATGCCCTCGCGCCGATCTCGCGGGCTTACGGCGCCGGACTATGACACCGTCGAAACTCAGGCGGCAGATTGCCTATGAAGCCGCCTGTC
Organism: Pirellulaceae bacterium; assembly: GCA_025459265.1. Taxonomy (GTDB): domain Bacteria; phylum Planctomycetota; class Planctomycetia; order Pirellulales; family Pirellulaceae; genus JAAYDI01. The sequence continues at coordinate 5,083 of JALOQX010000275.1, forward strand.
TCATGTATCGCCGCCAGGAATCGGAGTACTACCGCGCCAAGCAGAAGGCCGCCCGCCGCTTGTGTCGCGGCTGGGTGAAGCCGGCGGACCTGCCGAGCAATGCGGAGATCCGGGACGAGATCCAGTCGCTGGCGCGGCTGTATGAAGGTTCGCAGCGCACCGACCGACTGCAGGACATGCGGCTGGAAGCCCTCCGCCTCATGCGCCTCCTGCGCCCGTTTCGACCCCGGCTGATCGGCAGTGTCCTGACCGGACACATCCGGGCCGGATCCGATATCGATATGCACGTTTTTTCGGACAGCACGGAGGCTGTCACGCATGTGCTGGACGGCTTGGGCGCCGTGTACGACGTGGAACGAAAGCGCGTCCGCAAGCACGGCGAGGAGCGCGTCTTCACGCATATCCACGTCCAGGATCGATTCCCTTGCGAGTTGACCGTCTACCCGGCGGCGCGCGCCCACTATGTGTTCAAGAGCTCCGTGACAGGCAAGGCGATGGAGCGAGCCAGCATCGCCGAGCTGGAACGAATGCTGGAGCTCGAGTACCCGCGTCTGCCGCTGGAGGAGGCGGTGTCCGCACTGGAGAACCGGGTCGATCGCTTTCAGGTCTACGAAGCGCTGCTGCTGCCGCTGGAAAACGTCCATGAAGATCGGCGCCACCATCCGGAGGGCGACGCGCTGTATCACAGCCTGCAGGTGTACGATCTGGCCTGCAGCGCGCTGCCCTACGACGAGGAGTTGTTGTTGGCGGCGCTGCTGCATGACGTCGGCAAGGCGATCGACCCGCGGGATCACGTGGCCGCCGGCCTCGCGGCGCTCGACGGCTTCATCACGCCGCGCACCGCGTGGTTCATCGAACACCATATGCTCGGCCAGGGACTGCTGGACGGGACGATCGGCGTGCGGGCTCGGCGCCGACTGCAGCAGTCCGGAGACCTGGAGGAACTGCAGCTGCTGTGCCAGTGCGATCGCGATGGCCGGCAGGCCGGTGTGGAGGCCCCTGATCTGGAGGAAGCGCTGTCCTATCTGCGCGATCTGTCACGCACGTTCGGCTGACCGGCACGTGGCGGCCCGTCCCGCCTGGCGGCACGTTTGCGGGTGGCCCCACGACGGCGGCGGGCAGCAGCGGCGGCGGAGCCGGCAGTTGGCTGAACGCGAGCGGCAGCAGGATCGCCGACCCGACCAGGCAGAGCAGGTTCCGCCGCCACCGCGTGCGCTGAGCACCAGGTACCAACGGCTGGCTCAACAGCACGCCACAGCTGAATCCGTATACCAGACCGCCGAGGTGGGCGGCCATGTCGATCGCCGGAACGACCGCGCCAAACGCCACGTTGTAGACAACAAACGTAAGCAAACTTCCGCGCAGGTCGAGCAACAGCGTTTTCGGGATCGTGTCCCGGCGCAACACAATGAACCCTAACAGTGCTCCGCAGACGCCAAACACCGCCCCCGACGCGCCGGCGGAAACCGGCATCGGATTCCACGCCAGACTCGCGATGCTGGCCGCGATGCCGGACGCGAGGTACAGGACGATCACGCCGGCGTTTCCCACCAGCAGTTCCACCGGACGACCGAGCTGCCAGAGCACGTACATGTTGAAACCCAGATGCAGCAGGCCGAAATGCAGAAACATGCAGCTGATGATTCGCCACCACTGGCCGTCGAGCGTCAGGGCCCCGAAATTGGCCCCCCACGCGAGCATCATGCGGGTCGGAGGGAGGAAGATACCGGCGCCCGCCAGGACCATCGCCACCCACACGGCGATGTTCAGGATCACGATGGCCGGCACCACCCACACGCGCGGCGTGAGCGACAATAACAGCTGTCGGAATTCCCGCAGGGAGTCGGCCTGCGGCGCGACACTGGGCGGCGCCGCCTGCTGCAGCAGGCGTTGTGCCTCGGCCAGCAGTTGCTCATGACGGCGGATCTGCGTGAGGTCCCACACCTGGAGCGCCCGGACAAACGCCTCCCACGCCCGCGCGTGGAGGTCGATATAGTGAGTCCACAGTCCACGTTCAACGACCGACATCGCGTTGCTGGAGGGGGCCTCCAGCGATTCTCGGGCCCGCTGGCACTGCGGCAACAGCGTGTCGGTCACGACCCGCACCACGTCGATGGGGACGGGCTGACCTGTCAACATCTGCTCGATGGCGGCGTTGCGCTGTCGCATGAAACCGATTTCCAGCTCCCACAGGCGCTGGATCGCCGCCGGCACCAGGAACGCATTCCCCGGGGACGCGAAACTCATGAGATTCCTTCACAACAGAAGTCTGGAAGGGGCGGACTCCAATTTATAGCGGGAACCGGTGGGCCAGAGGAACCCGCTCACACGACCGGTTCCCCGCCGACCCCGTGTCGGCGGTTCATGGGACTGGTGAGCTACGGGAGAGCGTGAGATGTGACAACGCTCCCCGCCGACCCCGTGTCGGCGGTTTATTGGACTGGCCAGCTACAAGCACGCCAGCACGAAAATCTCCCTCCCCGCCGACCCCGTGTCGGCGGTTCATGGGACTGGTGCGCTACGGGAGAGCGTGAGATGTGGCAACGCTCCCCGCCGACCCCGTGTCGGCGGTTCATGGGACTGGTG
>JALOQX010000276.1 GCA_025459265.1 Pirellulaceae bacterium
GCGCGACCCGGGCGGCGTGTCGGGCGAACGGGTCGTTCCCGCCAACGCGCTCGAGGTCCGCGCCGCGCTCAGCGCCGAGGACATCAGCGATTTCGTCCATATTGTCGCGGCTGTCCGCGCCGGGGCCGGGGCTCACGAGGCTCTCGCCCTGTACGTCAACGGCCAGCTCCGCGGCACCGCGCTGGCCGCAGGGGGCGGAATCCTCCGCTGGTCCGGCGCCGACGGCTGTGCCCTGGGCGGAATCGCCGGCGAGCTCGGCGGCGCCGGGGACTCGTTGGACCCGGCGGAGTTCGTGCCGCTGCGAGGTCACATTGCCCAGGTCCGCCTCTATGGCCGAGCCCTGAGCTCCGCCGAGGTCCTGCGGAATTTCCGCGCCGTCGCCAGCCCGGGAATGGACCTGAGTTGGGACTCCGGCGAGCCGCTGCATTACGTGAACTTTGCTGGGGGCCAGCCCGGCTCGGACGGCAAGTACGTGAGGAGTCTGGCCCAGGCCGACGGCACGTCGCGCTGGTCGATCGTGCCCCAGAACTCGAACCCGGCCCTTTACGGGATGGTCGAACTGGAATCGCTGCTCGGCCTGCCTGCCTCGGTCGCGACAGCGCTGGACGTGACCGTCCACAACGTCGCGCCGCACATCTCGGCCCATGGGCCGACGAACGTCAGCGAGGGCAGCTACTTCACCGTGACTATCGACGCACCGATGGACCCTGGCAAGGACACGGTCAGGCAGTACATCGTGAATTGGGGCGACGGTATTTCTGAGACCGTTGATGCGCCTCAGCCCAAGGCGAACGGGTTCGTCGGCGCTCTGGGCCTGGCTCATACGTACGATGACGAGGGGAGCTACGCGATCCACTTCCGGGCGGTCGACGACGATGGGACGCACTCGGAGCAGGCTCTGATGACCGTCGAGGTCGACAACGTCATCCCGCGAATCACGGCGATCGGCGGCGATGCGGTGAACGAGGGTTCTCCCTACACGCTGGCGCTCGGCGAGATTGTCGATCCGGGGGACGACACGGTCACTACGATTGTGGTCGATTGGGGCGACAACACCTCCACGCAGACATCCGCCGCACCCAGTACTCTGACACACACCTATTGGTGCAATGCCATCGGCGAGCGCACGATCCGCGTGGACCTGGTGGATGAAGACGGGACGTATGGCGACGTCGCCGTGCGGCGCGTGCAAGTGCGGGACCTTCCGCCCACGATTGCGATGTCCGCAGCGAGCACGATCACGGAGGGCTCGACGGTGACCCTGACCCTCGGTGCCGTCACCGACCCGGGAGGCGGGCCTGTGCCGCAGGTCCAGGCGTACCGCGTCCACTGGGGCGATGGGGCCGAGACCGCGCTGGTCCCGGGCGACAAGCCGCCCACGCACCGGTACCTGGACGGCGATTTCCGCTTCACGATCCGCGTGGACTTGATGACGTCGAGTGGCGCAGTGATTGCCTCGGCGGGAAAGAAGTCGCTCCAGGTTCTCAACGCGCCGCCGCAGCTCAGCAACGTCGCGATCACACCAGCCAACGCGGACAATGAGGTCACCCTGTCCGGCCAATTCTACGACCCGGGCCTTCGCGACACCTTGGCGCTGCGGATTGATTGGGGCGAAGGCACGCCGGAAGAAATCGCCTACGCCGCGGGCACTGCGTCGTTCGCCCGCACGCATCAGTATCTGGGCACGCGGCCGGCCTACCACGTCGGACTCTCACTCCGCGACGACGATGGCGGTCTAGATGGGGAGGACGCCACGGTCAGCATAACGTCCGTCCAGCCGGGCGCCTCAGGCATGCTCGATCCGACCTTCGGCTCGGGCGGCAAGCTCATTACCGACTTTGAATCGGTCTTCGGCGATAACGGCGAGGGGGGAGAAGTGGCCATCGATGTGGCGATCCAGCCCGATGGCAAGATTGTGGCCGTTGGCTGGTACGACAGCGTGGTCGGCAATTCCAACTTCGCCCTGGCGCGCTATCTGCCCACGGGTGAACTCGATCCGAGCTTCGGAACACTAGGCCGTGTGTCCACCGATTTTGGCGGATCCCTCGATTCAGCCTTGGCGGTCGCCATCCTGCCCGACGGCGGAATCCTTGTTAGCGGGACGGGTGGCCCGGGGGAATACCCAGGAGTCGTCCTCGCACGCTACACCACCACGGGAGACCTGGATACCAGTTTCGGCGGCGGCGACGGGTACGTGATCGAGGATTTCGGCGGGTGGTCCCAAGGGTCGTTGGGTCTGGTGGTCGCAAACAACGGCACGATCTACGTTCCGGTTGCTGGGCCGTCGCCATCGGGGCGCAGCGCCGGGATTGCCGGCTTCCACAGCGACGGCACACGGAACACGGATTTCGGCGTCGATGGCGTGGCGATGCTCGATTTGGCCATTTACCCGCAGCTTGTCTCAGGCCCGGCCGACCTGTCGTTGGACCGTGACGGAAACCTGCTCCTCTTGTGCCAGCCTCAGAGCTCGGAAGGATATGGCTACTTCGCGGTGGCCAAGTACGATCTGGCGCGGGGCGGACTGGACCCTGAGTTCGGCTCCGCAGGCTGGGCGTTCACCGATTTCGCCGGATCCGATGGCACCGGCGCCGTCCCATTTCGCTTGGTCGTCGACCCAGAGAGTGGACGCATTGTGGCGGTAGGCTATGTGTACGGCTCGTTTCCGCAGTCGTTTGCCATCGCCTGCTACACGCCCAATGGCCAACTGGACCCGAGTTTCGGCGACCAAGGAAAGGTCGTCCCGGACCTGGCCCAGTTCGGTGCGTACGAGGGAATCGCGACGGATGTGGCGATCCAGTCCGACGGCAAGGTCGTCGTACTGGGATTCGCGCGATCCGATCCCGGCGGGGCGGACAACGCTTTTTCAGTGCTTCGCTTGAACGCCGATGGCCAAATCGACACGACGTTTGGCACGGGAGGTCTCGCGGCTGTCAAGTTCAACCCGTACAGCGATCACGGTATCGCGATGGCAATCCAGGGCGACAACAGCATCGTGCTGGCAGGAGTCACCTACACGGAACCTGCCCCTCCATGGATATGGTGGTTTGGCATTAATCCCGACTTCGCAGTGGCCCGGCTGCTCGGCGGTCAACTGCCGGCCCCGACCGTGAAGAAGGTCACCCTGACGAACGACCGCCAGAGCCTCGTCATCCAACTCAGCGACTCCGACCTCGATCCGGCCCTGGCCACCAACCCCGCCAACTTCCGACTCACGGCCGCCAAAGGGGATCCCAATCGAGACGGCAACTACTTCGGCGATGTCGATGATCAGGTCTGGACCATCAACGCGAACTCCATCACCTACGACGCGACCACGGACCGGATCACTCTGCGATTCGGCACGGCGATGAACGACCGGTTCCGCCTGCAGATCGACGGCGACGACTCCACCGGTGACGGCACGCCCGGACTGTTCAGCCGGGCCGGCTCGTTCCTCGGTGGTGGAGACTACTCCGTCGACTTGGACCTGCGCACAACCCTCGTTTTCACGGCCCGCTGCCCCGTGGACCTCGTCGTCACCGACAGCGAAGGCCGGACGATTTCCAGGGAGAGCCAACCGGTCGAGATCGGGGCAGTCTATGAAGAGCTGGATCTAAACGGCGACGGCGCCCTGGAGGACCGGATCACCATTGCCTATCCCGCCCCTGGCGAGCATAAGGTGACCGTGGTGCCCGAATCGACCGCGCAGCCGGGCGACACCTACACTTTGGTGGTGGAAGACGGGACCACAACCCACGTGCTGGCTCAGAACCAGCTCGTGCCCAAGGTCCCCACGGATGTGGGCCAGGTGATCGTCGATCGCGGTCCGCCGACGGTGACCGTGAGTGCCGATCCGATTCTGCTGCAGCCCGCCGAGAGCTGGGTGCCGGTTCAGCTCAACGTCCAGGTCCTGGACGACACCGATCCGAACCCGTCGATCGCGCTGGTGGAGATTCTGCCGAGCTGGGAGACGGATCCGGCCGCTGTGATCTACGGCGCCGAGTACGGGACGGCGGATGACCGTGTGATGCTCAAGGCCGAGCGCGGCACGGAAGAGCGGTGGTACTGGCTCACCTACGCCGCCACCGACGCCGCCGGGAACATCACCTATGCCACGACCATCGTCCACGTGGGCAACCAGCGGCCCGCGGCCGAAGCGGGGCCGGATCAGACCGTCGACGAGGGGACCATGGTCGGCTTCGACGGGTCGGGGTCTGCCGATGCCGATGGGGATTTCTTGACGTACTACTGGGATTTCGGGGACGGCTCAACAGGTGCCGGCCCCTCGCCCGCGCACAGCTATGCGGACAATGGGACGTACACTGTTACCGTGACCGTGGACGATCAGTATTTCGGTGGTCGCCACAGCGACACGCTGGTCGTGACCGTCAATAATGTGGCTCCCACGGTCGCTCCGATCAGCGGGCCCGGCAGCGGCGTGCGTGGGCAGACGCTCACGTTTTCCGGCACCTTCATCGATCCGGGAACGCAGGACACGCACACGACCGGTTGGCAGGTTCTGCTGGGGACCCGTGTTGTGGCCAGCGGCTCCGGCACCGACTGCAGCTTCATTCCGACAACCAGCGGTCAATATGATGTCACGTTCAGCGTGACCGACGACGATGGCGGTCTCGGCGGCGCAAGCAAGCCGGTCACCGTTCAGGCGATGGAAGTGCAGCCCGAGGCGGATGACCCCACGAAAGTGGCTTTGGTCATCGGCGGAACCACGGGGAACGACCTCATCACCGTAGCGCCCGCGATCCTGGCGGGGCGATACTGGGTGTGGATCAACAGTATTCTGCCGCAGGTCTCTGCTCCGCCCGAGGGAACCTCCTTTGACCGGATTGTGGTGTACGGGCAGGCGGGCCACGATGCCATCGCGGCGGTCGGCGTGGCCATCCCGGCATGGCTGTACGGCGACGCCGGGAACGACCTGCTCAAAGGCGGCTCGGGCGACGACGTTCTCCTGGGCGGCGAGGGCAACGACATCCTGGTCGGCGGCGCGGGCCGCAACCTGCTCATCGGCGGCAACGGCTCTGATTTCCTTATGGGCGGTTTCGGTGACGACATCCTGATTGCCGGCCGCACGACGTTCGATGTTCGCACCGCGGCCAACGACGCGGCCCTGCGGGCGGTGATGCGGGAGTGGACTGGCGACGACACGTACGAACTCCGCGTGGGGCGGTTGCAGGAAGTCCTGCGGACCGGCGAGCACGGCGGACAGGCAACGGTCTTCGACGACTGCGCCCCCGACGTGCTCCTCGGGATGGACGGCCGGGATTGGTTCTTCGCCAACGTCCGCGGAGAAGGGGTCGGGGACGGGGTCGTCGGTGACTCGCTGGAAGAGTTCGTCGCTGATCTGCTGGCGAGATGAGTTGGCTGGTCTCGCGCGCCTCGATGCTGAACCACGATCGACATTGCGCAGCAGCCGGTCGCCCGCGTACTGCAGCGGCCGAAAGAGAAAGAACACGGCGTCGGCCGCGATCGTGTGGGCCCAGCGCTGTCCCGCCGGCGTGTGGCAGAAAGCACGCCGCGCACAAGCCCCCGCGTACATTGCCGAGCGTGAAATCGGCCGCAGGCGCCGCGACGCGCGCAACCTGGCAAGGTACGCCGCGATCGCCTTCGATCTGGACGGCGACGTTTCGATCCACGCCCTCGATCGAGGCACGAAGACCAACCGCGGACGGCGCTGCTCGGAAGACACGGCGTTGCGACACATCCTCGACGTTCTTGAACCGGGGCTATCGTCGTAACTCTGCACAAATTCCAGACACGCTGGTTTAGGCTGGTTTAGGAAGTCGCTGAGGAAGTCGCTGACACCCTGGTTTCGTACGCTCGGGCTCGACGGTTCCGGCGGGCCGGCGACGTGCCGCCCGCGCGAGTCAATCGGCGAATGAACGACAGCAGAGCCGAGTTGACAGCAGGGTCTGACTTGCGCGCGGGTCCAGCGATCCCAGCCACCCAGACGCATACCGCAGCGGGTCATAGCCTGTCGCAAGATAGGTGACAGGCGTGTGTCATCGGGCGGGACAACGGGCCGGAGGGGCTTGCAGCGGGCTGGTCGAGAGGGCACCATGCGCCAGCGAGGGATGGGCGGCGGCGCGTCCGCACGGGTCTTTTCGCAAGCCGCGATGCGACCGCCCGCTCCCGCGGCGCGCCGCGACGACGCTGGTCAGCTGATCCCGTTTTCAGGCAAGCGGCACAGGTGCACTTGCCACCAGTCGATCAGCGCTTTGGCACCGGCAGCGAGTTGCGCGGCAGCTTCGGCGTCCGACGCAGCGGGCCGAGCCACCGCTTCGAGCAGGCCACGCCGGCTGCCGACCTGCGCTGCCAGGATCTCCATGTACCGCCGGCTGCCGCCGGGGATGCACGCGGCCGGCGCACTGGTCAGCGGGGCGGCGCGGAGTCGTGCGGCCAGGTTGGCCGGCAGGTGTTGGAGCGGCAGTTCCAAGCACGTCCAAGCGGGCACCAGCAACTCCTTCGGTCCGCCCGAGAAATCCGCCAGGTCGCTCAACACTTCGCGGTCCGATGTGTCGAGGTACGCGATGAAGTGGTCAAGATCTTCCCCTCGCAATACGTCCCTATCGCTAAACTGAGGACTCTCGGAATCGCCGGTGACGGGATCCTTCTTTCCCTCGCTCACGCGTCAGGTTACTATTTCGACAGGCCACAAGGAGACCGGACCATGGCGAATCGCTTTGTCGGGGCGGCTTGGCTGGTCGTGTGCCTGGGCGTGGCGGTGGAAAGCGTGGAAGGCAACGCGGCCCGGTGCGCCGCGGCGGGTGTGAGCAGAGATGCCGACATCATCGTCCACGTCACGCGGAACGGCAACGACGCCAACAACGGCCGCACTCGCGCAACCGCTTTCGGCAGCATGCAACATGCGGTGGACGCTCTGCAGCCGGGACAGACGCTGGTTATCGGACCCGGGGAGTATTTCGGCGCGGTGGTGGTCGACCACCTCGGCAGCATGGACACGGATACAGTGATCCGCGCCGAGATCCCCGGGACCGTCATCCTGCGGGGCGACGTCCCGGCGCCGACGTTCCAGCCCGTGTCCGGCTGCCGGCGGGTCTACGTGGCCGACTTCGTCTCCGACCAGGACATCCAGATGATGAACGAGTTGGATACGTTGCGGGTCCTGTCCCGGGTTCCCAACGTCGCGGAGTTGGAGTACACCCCGGGGCGTTTCCATCAGGACCGGGCGGCGGGGAAACTGTATGTCTCTAGCTCGGACACCCAACCCGTGGACCAGCACTGCTACACGCTGACCATGATCGGCACCCACGGGCTCTATCTCGACACACCCCGGCGCGTCCGCGTCGAGGGACTAACCGTCACCGGTTTCAACAGCGCGGTCGGCCTGCCGTACGGGCAGCAGACCCTCTGGGCGACGTACGGCATCTTCATCAAGAACGGCAAGTGCAGTGTCATCAGTGACTGCCAGGCTTACTTGAATGGTCGCGGCATCGGCACCTCCAACGAGCACGACACCGCGGCCGGCGATAACCTGATCACCCGCTGCCGGGTCTGGGGGAACGGCGGCGTGGGACTCGGGTACGACACGGGTGGCATCGACCTGCTCTACTCCCGGCGGGACCAGGTGCGGGA
>JALOQX010000277.1 GCA_025459265.1 Pirellulaceae bacterium
CAGCGCGATCACGCCCCCCAGCAGCGCGCCCGCCTCCTGGTTGGTGAACACAAACCCCAACGAGGCGCCGATCGCGACCAGCAGCACGCCCATCAGGGCGACAATCCAAGCACTCTTGCGCTGATTACTCTCGATTTGTTCCCACACGGTTCTCGCGTCCTCTCCGGCTAGGTGGGAAGCAGACGATTCGGGTCACGATCCTGGCGGGCAGCACCGCGCGTCACGGCTGCCGCGAGCGCTCAGCTGAAACTGACCTTCGGAACCTCCCGCTCGGCCCCAAACTGGATCTCAAACAGTTCGGCACGGGCGAAGCCACCGCTGATCAAATTGGCCGGGAATACTTCGCGGGCGTTGTTGTAGCGTGTGGCGGCGTCGTTGTACGCCTGGCGGGCGTAGCCGATCCGGTTCTCGGTGCTGCTGAGCTCTTCCTGCAGAGCGAGGTAATTCTGATTGGCCTTGAGATCCGGATACGCTTCGGCCAACGCGAACAACTTGCCCAGGGCGGCGCCGAGCACGCCTTCGGCCTGGCCGGCCGCGGCCGGCCCCTGCGCCGACACCGCCTGGTTCCGGGCCTGGATCACCGCATCCAATGTCTCCCGCTCGTGCTTGGCATACCCTTTGACCGTCTCGACCAGGTTAGGCACCAGATCGTGACGCCGTTTCAGCTGGACGTCGATCTGAGCCCAGGCGTTGTCCTTTTCATTCCGCCGCCGCACAAGTCCGTTGTAGATGCCGACGAAGTACAGCACCACAAGCACGGCGACTACAGCCAGGCCGATGAACCATCCCATGAGTTGGTCTCCCCAAGAATGTTGAAAAGCCCCCGCCGTCATGTGCGCGGCGGAGTGTCACTCGTATCATTCGTCCCGCCAGGAACTTGCTTGGTGGTGAGAAACTCACCCAGGTAGCTTCGCACGTTGCGGAGCGTATCGACATCGTCGCCCAGCACCGCTTCGAGCAGGGCACTGAGCTCCCCCTGATCGAACCAGAGTCCATCGCCGCGCGGGCATTCGTCCAGGATCAGTTCCGCCCCGCGGCGGGCGGGGGCCCGCACCGGCTCCAGAGGCCGGCGGCAGCGCGGACACTTCCGACGCGCCCCCACGTGGGGCAGCCGGTCGAGTTGCGATTCCAATGCATGGTACTGGTGCGGCACGCCGGCCAGCTCAAAGAGCTGGCTCAGTTCCTGCGCATCAAACCACAAACCCCGGCAGTCCACACAGGTGTCCAGCTCAACGTTCTGGAACTCAACGATCACCATCGGCTGCGAACAGACAGGGCACAACATGGCTGCTTCGATCGTCCTCATGCGGATCGGGGATACCGTCAACGCCGGGATGGAATACGCCGTAGTGTAACACGCGTCCCCCGCTGCGTCCAACCAGCGGCGGGTCAAGCGCTCACTGCCGCTGCGGGATGCCGGCCCTTCTCGCGTGGCTGGGGACGAACGAAGTGAGCCCCCAGCGTTCGGCGTTCCGGGGGCTCGCTCCGCTCTACCCGAGCACTCCAGGGTGGAGCATGCGCTCAATTACGCAATTCCCTATGGTGCGATGGGCGCACCGGGCACCGTGTTGGCGACATCCCGCACCAGACTCCGCCGCGGAACCTCGTCAACCGACAGCCGAGCCAGCCGCCAACGCCGGCGTCAGCAGCGTGATTGCCGTTTCGCGGGGATCTTTCCACTCGGTCCGTGCCGACATATGCTCCCCCCTTCTCGCAGTACGCCATCCGCATTGAGAGAACGTGCCACGCACATGCGGTCTCAGCAACGAGGCCAAGATCGCGAGACAACCGCCGCAAGAGGGCGTGACCGCGAAGTGGAGGAGCGCGTTGGGCCACGCCGCGCTGAAGTCAGGTCGGCGGACGAAAATCAGCTGCCCAGCGTCTGCGTTTCGGTGCGTGTCCCCGGGGCGAGGGACGCCTCGGGCCCGCATGTGCTCCTGCCTGAACATCGCCCCTGCCGCGACTATCTCGCGCAGACCCAGCCCATGCCCTCCCCGCGGACCTGCATTGCGCCGCGCCTCACGCCGGGGTAACGTAACGCGCAGAATGGAACCCTATCATGCGCTGCGCAATCCGTAAGAGTGCCCCCCCGGGGGATTTCTGTAATGCTGCATCCGGGTCTCGCCGCGGACCGGCAGGCCGACTACTATTTCCTCGTGGTGGACATCTGGGGAGACAGTCGCGAGGAAGTCATCATGTTCGGCTCGCGCGCTACGCGGCAAGCTGCGCAGTCGAATCATTGTTCTGTCGCTGAACCGCGCGATGTCGTTGGCTTGTATCAATGCCTGGTCACAAACGCACCTTCACACGCACTTTGGCGCGCGATGTCCCACGGACTATTGATCTTCGCCCGTCAGCGAATTTGCGGGTTCACGGTCGATCGTGATGGTGACACCGCGGCAGTACGATCAGATGAAGCCGACCGGAAATGGCGGTCGGCGGGAAACTGAATTCAGCGTCACCGGCGCCATTTACGCCGGCTTATCCTTGTCGTTCGGCACACATCTTCACCCCGACATCCTATGCAAAGAAACCACATCCTGACGGTACTGCTTTCCCTCCTTTACTGGGCATGTGGTTCACCACCGGCTCCTGGCACTGACGAATCGAAAGAACCGCCACTGGAATTCGCCGTGATCGTTGATGACAAATCGGTCACGATCAACGAAGGTCAAACCATCCAACTCGACGGCACATTCACTAATCCAAGGATCTCAGTCACGCCTCAACCTTATCGCGTCTTTCCGTATCAAGGGATTACTTTCAAGTACCCGCGGTCATTTACGTTTGAGGCCGATCTTGCAGATCCCGATGCAAAACACTGGACGCTCACTGGCAACGATCTCACAATCATGTTCTTCGTGATGAACGCGAGGCTCACCACGGGCGAATTCGCCAACAACATGATCGACCAGTTCGGCCGCGAGAACTGCAAAGTCAATGACGCAAACGCCAAGATCACCCTCGGAAGCCAATCGCTTTCAGGTACATCGATCCAAGTCACGGTGGCAACGCACAAGATGGTAATGGACATCTACCGTATTCCATCGCGTGGGGAAGTTACCAAACTCCTCGTGTTTCAGGACAGCTTGGATGATACAGGCAACCGGTCGAAGGAAGGCAGGCAAACACTCGAAGACATGAAGGCGTCCTTCACGGTCGACAGATAAGCTGCCGAACGATGTCATGAACCGGCGCGGCGAAGTCAGGCGGATTCGTAATGGACACTCGTTCGTCGCTGCCCGGTTACGGCTTTCGTTCGGCCGCTGGACGCGGCGCCACTTGTGGCTCCCATCCGGGCGAGGTATCGTGTCGAAATGAGTGAGCTCATCCGGGAGGTCGACCCAGGCCAACTGCGACTGCCGCCAAGCCGCGGCGGTGGTGCCGACCCGTGGAAACTGCACCAACAGATCCGCCGGTTCGGCGCGTCGAGGGCGGGGATGCCTCCGATCTTTGTTTGCTAAGATCCCGACGGTCTACTTGAGATCACTGACGGCGTCACTCGCGCAACCCGGCTGGCAAGGCTCGCCCCAGGAGAGACCGTTCGCGTTATTGTGATCGGTCGATATCGCCGGAGCCGTGCAAGTTCACCTTGTGTGAGGGATCGTTTATGACAGAGAGCAGGACCCGGACAGAGTTGTTCGCCGACCTCGGTGAGTTGGCCGAGATTGTCTCCGACATGCGGGGAGGGCAGGTCATGGCGGCCGTGGGAGAATTGTGCGCCGACCTTCACGGACGCGGGCTTTGGGACGCAACCGACGCGGAACTCCTTGAGGCGGTGTGGCAGTTCCGCCGTAACTTTGAGTCGGCTGCTTCGCACGCTGGCCGCCAATAGGCCGAACAAGGGCGTGGATCCGAGCGGGCGGTGGCTGAGGTTTTCGACAGTGGATGACCAGTACCGCCCCCTTGGTCACCCCGGTCGTTCGGTGCGTTAGAATGCCTTGACACATTTGCCGTGGCGACTGAGGGTATTTGCGCAGCGTCTCTGGCGACAGAAGGTTCGCCGCAGCGCGCAGGGAGACGGCTTGGCCTGATCCGCGCGCTCACTCAGTGGTCCGTTATCGCGGATATAGCTTGGCAAACAGCACGGTGCGTGCCAATTCGTATACTTCCGGTGAAACGTTGCCCAGGGTCTCGCGAAGCGCTGACTCAGCCCGCGCTCGGGCATCCGCGGGAACTCCGTACTGCCAAAAACCTTCCGCTGCGCCCCCAGCCACCCCGGAGAGAATAACCGCATCAAGATAGATCTTCGATGCGAGCAACGCCGGTACGGTGAATACGACCATGGCAGCCAGGCCGCCAAAGAACGCGCCGCGCAGGCCGGCCATGGTGGCGATGCCCAAGTCCTGTTCATTGGCTGCCGTCATCAGGAATGAGATGCCTCCGGAGATCAGGGCGCTGGTTACGACGGCCTCCCCGAACGTGATCGTAATGGCGTAATCGGTAATCAACCCCAGGTGCCCGGTGGGATCGCGGTACAAGGTGGGCAGGTTGCTGGCATACTCGTAGAGTTGGAATGTGCCACCCTCAAAGCCGATCGGGTCCTGGGACAGGAACCGGCCAGTGTGCGGGTCATACAGGCGGGCGCGGTGGAATGAGGTGCCCGGGATCTCGTCCCACACGCGGCCAGTAAAGGCATAGGGATGGCTGGGGCCGCCTGCTGCCGCAAAGGCGGGTTCGCCGAACGCCGTGTAATGGATGTGCTGCACAGGCACTCCGGTATTGTCGATGATGTCGCGTACGGTACCCAGGTGATCGGTCAAGAACCACGCCACTCCGTCGCCACGCGTCCACTGCGCCAGCAGTCGGTCGACTTCGCTCAGGTAGAGGAACCGCTGCACCACCTCTCCGCTGCCGTCGAGCCGCGCCCATTCGTGGGCCACGAAGGAAGGACCATCGTACACGCTGATGAGCGCGTCTGAGCCACTCACCACCGCGATCCGCCGACCGAGTGCGTCATAGCGGTACGATTCTACGTGCAGCAGGATGCCGCCGTCGGCTGGCGGGGCGCTGTACTCAGTAACCTTCGTGCACCGATTCCGGAAATCGTATTCGAACTCGGTGTGGTTCGCCTCGCCCGCCACAGGCGCGAGCGCCGTTCTGGTGAGCAGGTTTCCTTCACCGTCGTAAGTGTAGCTGAATACGCCATCTGAGAGCAGTTGATTTGCTGGTCCGAGCACGTGCCCAGGCAGCGTCCGATTGCCGTTGGCGTCATACGAGAAAAGTTCGTCCTCCTGACCGTTGTCGTACATCGCCGCCACGAGCCGACCACGCAGATCATGACTGTAGTCAGCAACCCGACTGTAAACCGAATTGAGATGCTGCAGCGTTTCGCGCGAGAGCAGGCCTGTCGAGTCGTAGTGATATTCGTAGTCTGCCAGAACTTCGTCTGTGGCAAGTGTGTGCACAATGTCCGTCGAACGCCCTGCCAGATCGTACGCCCGGGTCGTAGTGGCGACACGCTGCGATGCGGTGAGGTCGCTGAAGCGTACGACGTCCGTCAACAGTCCTGACGCCGCATAACGGAAATCGGCCCGTACGTCAGCTCCTGAAGTACCTTCCCACCAACGTGACGCGAGACGATTGCGCTCGTCAAACGTGCTCTTGACCGCCACTCCCGTCGCATCCGACACGGCCACGACATTCCCCATCGCGTCCCGCTGGTAGCTCATCGCACACGTCTCCACGACCGCGGTCCAGGGATAGTCGACCGACATGCTGCGCAGTCGGTTGAGCGGGTCATAGGTGAAGACATATTGCGCATCGGGGTCGACGGCCGACACCAGGTTGCCGGCGGCGTCAAAACTGAAGCTGATTTGCCGCAGGACCGTCGTGTCGTCCGTCTCGTCATACCAGACCTCGCGGACCCGATTTCCGAGAAAGTCGTAATCGAACGTGCGCCGCCGTCCGTTGCGGTCGATTTCCTCCGTCACCCGATCGGCCGCATCGTAAACGTAGCGCGTCACGGGGGACGGTTCGTACGGTGCCCCTGGCGTGGGCGTGGGCGTGCCGATCAGGTTGAGAATCTCCGCGTCGGTGAGCGACTCCCAGTCGGTGCCGTGCCAGTAACCGGGATCGCGTTCTTCGGTCACGCGGTTGAGGGCGTCGTAGATCCACGTCGTGACGTTGCCGGCTGGATCACGGAGCCAGACCCGGTTTCCGTTCGCATCGTATTTGTAGAGTACACCTGCGGTGGGATCACTCGGATCCTGATCCGCGTCAACGCGTCGTAGAAGGTGGCCCGCCTCGTCATACTCATAAACCGTCACACGGCTGAGCGACGGGTCGTCCGGATGGACGATCGTTACACGCGACACGTTTGCCGTTGGTCCGTCGTAATCGTAGGTGGTCACGAGTCGATCGTCCCCGATGCCAGACGACTTTCGGATCAGCCGCCGCAAGTGGTCGTAGTCCAGGTCTGTGGCAGTCGTCAAACGGCCATTGGCATCGTGCTGCCTGACACTCGTAACGTCGCCGTAGCGATTCCACGTGCGCAGCTCGTAGGAACCATCGGCAAACACGGTTGTGGATGGCAGCTCGTGAGGACTATCACCGGCGTAGGCATAGGTCGTCGTGTTCCCGTTGACATCGGTAAAGGATGTCTGTCGTCCGGCTAGAAAGCCAAGGTAAGACGTGTTGCCGGAGGCATTTACCACCGATGCAGGCGTGTTCTGGGCGCTGTACACAAACGTCGTCACATTGCCGCGAGGGTCGACGAACTCAAGCACATTCCCCTGGGAGTCGTATTGATAACGAAATGTCGAATGATGCTGGCCATCCGCACTTCGAATCGTACGCTCGGCCGTGTTGCCGGCCGCATCGTACGCGTACTCCGTGCTGCTCCCGTCGCGTTGGATCACACGCGTGGGCTGATCTGGATGACGCGGGTCGTTGTGTTCGTATCGGACCACAAGGGTTTTTGCCGGGTCGAGCGGGTCCGGAACGCGTTCTTCGACCACGTTGCCGCGCTCGTTGTAGAGCAATTCCGTCACGTGGCCCCGTGCGTCGGTGATCGTCCCCCGAAATTGGGCGGGATCGAAGTCCTGAGAGACACGGCCGCCCAAGGCATCGACGGAACTAGTCAGGCGACCGCTGCCGTCGAATTCGGCGCGAAACACCGTCACGCCGCGCGGATCGATGATCGCGTCCAGGAAGTGCGCAGGGTCGCTGCGGTACACGAACCGCGTCGTCTCGCCCAACGCGTTGGTGACCCCCACCAGATCGCCCGCCGCATCGTACTCGTAGAGCACCCGCGTCGGTTCCGCACCGGGCGTGGGAGCCGGGCCGCGCAGCTCGCGAATTCGACCGCGCGCGTCGTGGACGAACTCGAGGACCACGCCGCTCGCGTCCGACATGCCAGTGTCCGTGACCTGCACCACGTTCCCCAAGGGATCCGTGATCCGCTGCACGCCCCGGTCCTGGTCGTAGACGTACCGCGTGCCGTCGGGGCGCGTGAGCGTGTACTGGTCCGGGTTGTAGTCGAACCAGCCGAACATGCCGCGAATCACCGTGCCCGGCGCCTCGAGCTGGTCGTACACACCGGGGTCGGGACGGAACCGTGGGGCGTAGATGGCCGTGAAGAGTCC
>JALOQX010000059.1 GCA_025459265.1 Pirellulaceae bacterium
TTCAATGTTCAATGTTCAATGTTCGATGTTCAATGTTCAATGTTCGGCTCGCTCTTCCCAGGGGCTTGATTCATGCGGGTAGCGGGTGTTGTGCTGTGTGGCGGGGCAAGTCGACGGATGGGGCGTGCCAAGGCGACGTTGCCGTTCGGAGCCGAGCTGTTGTTGCCGCGCGTGGTGCGTCTGTTGGCGGAGGCAGTGGCGCCGTGCGTGGTGGTGGCGGCACCGGAACAGGACGTGCCGGCGTTGCCCGCGGAGGTGCGGGTCGTACGTGACCGCCAGTCGGGTCGCGGGCCGCTTGAGGGGCTGTACTGCGGACTCGCGGCGCTGGGGACGGCTGCGGACGCCGCGTACGTGACCGGTTGCGACGTGCCGCTGCTGCAGCCGGCGTTTGTACGGCGGATGATCGACTTGTTGGGAGACGGTGACGTGGTAGTGCCTGTGGAGGGCGCGTTTCACTTTCCGCTGGCCGCGGTCTATCGCACGCGGGTAGTCGAGCCGATTGCGCTGATGCTGCAGCGGGGCGAATTGCGGATGATCAGCTTCTACGAGCGTGTGGCGACGCGCACGGTGCCGGTCGACAGTCTGCGCGAGGTGGATCCCGATTTGCGCAGCCTGCTGAATGTGAACAAACGGGAGGATTATGCGCGGGCGCTGCGGCTGGCGAACCTGCCGCTGGACGAATGACCACGACCAACCGCCCTCACGCCTGTCGGCTCATCCGCACTCCACGATTTCGGACTCGTGCAGATACATGTCCGACACCGGGTAGTTGCGGAAACTCACCGTGTAGTACTTTTCGAACCAGGCAGCGATGTCCGTCTCGATGGCCGTGTCATAGGCGGGTGCGATGTGCAGCGTCTTGCCGTCGTGCGTGTCGCGGAGTTCGCCGTCCTCGACCAGTATCCGGCCGCTCTGGATGACGTACCGCGGCATTTCGAACATCACCTGCTTATCCTCGTGGGGTGTGTAGACGGTGATATCGGCATCGGCGCCGGGGCCCAGATGGCCTTTGTTCTTGAGTCCCAGGATGCGCGCGGGTCCGGCACGGGTGATGATGCAGATATCGCGGAGCGTATACTGGCGGTCGAGATCGGCCAGCATGCAGCGCTCGCGCACCGCGGGGTGAACGCTCTGGAGAACGTCCTGGCGGAACGTGCGATCCATCAGCAGACGGATGATCTGCGGATAGGCCAGGAAGGACGCGCCGTTGGGATGATCCGTGCTCATCGCCACGCGCCAGGGATCCTCGACCAGCAGGAACCATTCCAGGCCGATGGCCCACTGGAGGGCATGCACGAGGCTCTTGTTGCGGTACTTGATCGGTGCGATGCCGCAGCCCGACTCCATCTCCGTATCGACACTGAACCACTTCGTGCCGTACACGTTGTGCAGGTAATAACCCAGCGGGCTGTCCCCGGTCATGCTCGTGGTTTCCCCGAAGAGCACCTGACCCACGTCGATCGTGATGTTGGGATGCGCGTTGACGTACTCGGCCAGCGGCACGACTTTGGAATTGAACGTGTTCTCATCGCCGTCTCCGCCGCCATAGCTGTGGAACTGGATGTGGGTCAGGTGTCCGCGGTGGCCCTCCAGAGCCTGGAGCGTATCGAGGGTGGTCGTCCAGTTGCCCGGCAGGCCGAGATTATTGCAGTGGATGTGAACGGAGTGCGGCAGGTGCAGCGCATCGACGGCCGCTGCCAGTTCCCGGATGATTTGTCGCGGGGTGACGTTGAAGGCGTCGACGGTCTGATCGATTCCATGCACGTTGCCGCCGGCGTGGTGTTTCCAGACTTCCACGCCGCCGGGGTTGACCAGTTTGACCGCATACGCTTTGGTCGCACCTAACAGCCAGGCGACGAAAGAACGCAGTTTGTCCGGCTCGTTCTCGCTCAGCGATTTCATCACGTAATGGTTGTTTCCCATCAGGATGTAGATGCCCTTGTCGATACAGGGCGTATCGGCGAATTCCTCGTGAGCATGTCGTGCCGAGAGGGGAGGCACTGCGGCATCGAAGGCCGTCGTGTAGCCGAGTCCCGCGTACTTGTAGCCGGTGGCGAAGGTACTGGGCACGCTGCCCAACGTGCCGCTGTGCGTCCTGGCGGTCCGCAGCACTGGAGGGGCCAGCCGGCGGTCTTCGGGTCGCATCTTCCGGGCCATGTTCACCTTGGGGCCGGCGATATGGCAGTGCATGTCGACCCCGCCCGGCATGACGACCATGCCGGCGACGTTGAGTGTCCGGGCGGGCTGCACCGCGGGATCACTGGGAGGGGCCACAATCTTCCCGCCGTCAATCCAGAGGTCACGCACCTGGCCATCGACATCGTTGATCGGGTCGTACACGTATCCGCCGGTGATTTTCCACAGCGAGTCGGACATGATGCCACGTTCCACTGAAGAGAGAGAGGACCGCACCCGGTTCCGACCGGGGACTGTTCCCATCTTCCCGACTTGCCCTCGGCGGGACAAGGCCCATGACGTGATCCCGCGCAGCCTCGGACGCCGGACACGGGTATGAGATGGCGCGCGGCCCGCCAAAGGACTCGGCTTGTCGCGCCAGGCCGAGCCCGGTACGGTGAAGGACGCTTGTTTCGCGGGTGGCAGGAGCCGGAACCATGTCCGACGCATCGTTGCAGCTGGTCTGCCGACAGATCGAGTTCGCGCGCCAGTACACGCTCAGCTTGCTGGCTGATATTCCCCCCGACCGTTGGTTCTGGCAGCCGCCCGGCAGCGTGACGCACGTCGCGTGGCAGGTGGGACACCTGGCCATGGCGCAGTATGGCCTGTGTCTGTTCCGCATGCGGGGGCGGCGTGCGGAAGATGCGGACCTCATGTCCAGTGCCTTTCGCAAGAAGTTCAGCAAGGGCTCGCTGCCGGATCCCGATCCGGCCCACAATCCGTCCGCAGCCGAGATCCGGGACGTGTTCGAGCGCGTGCACCGGCAGACGATGGCGGAGTTGCCGCACTTTGCGGCCAGCGTGCTGGCGGAGCCGATCGAGGAGCCCTACGCGGTGTATCCCAATCGGCTTGGTGGGCTGCTCTTCTGTGCCTGCCACGAGATGCTGCACGCCGGCCAGATCGGGCTGCTGAGGCGACTGATGGGCAAGGCGACCGTGCGCTGACGGCGCGCGTCTACTTCGCGTGCAGCAACTGGCGCACGCGGC
The DNA here is from genome assembly GCA_025459265.1 of Pirellulaceae bacterium. GTDB lineage: Bacteria > Planctomycetota > Planctomycetia > Pirellulales > Pirellulaceae > JAAYDI01. The sequence continues at coordinate 3,162 of JALOQX010000059.1, forward strand.
GTTCGATGCCCGTCAGGATGGTGTAGTCGCTCGGATGCGGCGATTCGAACGCCGGCCGCAGCGGAATGGGCACGTCGTCCATCCGGTACACCGTGCCCGGCACGTTGATGCCGTAGGCCGCAACGTGAAACGCCACGGTGGCGTGGCGAGTCGTGGGCGTCTCCTTGGGGTCGAGCGCGATGTAAGGGATCGACTGGAGGTGTGCGCGGGCTTGCTGGTGGAAGTTGGCCAGCGGGTCGCTGGCCAGGATCAGCGCCGCATCTGCTTCTCCGCGTCCGAGAATGTCGGAGGCCGTGTATTCGCCCGGATTGAACCGCGGGTAACCGCGTCCCAGGTTCACGCCGAAGGGGAACCCGGTGCGCCAGGCGACGACGTTGTCGGCGCCGGTGACATTGCCGTGCCCTCGATTCGGCTTGACAGTGAACCGCGTGTACTTGTTCAGGTCGCGGGCCAGTGCGAGGAGTGCTTCGGTGTTGGCGTGTTTGCCGCGGGTCATGGTGAGTCCCATGCCGAAAAAGACCACGCCGAAACGGGCTGCCTTCATGCGCTCGGCCAGATCCTGCCAGACCGACAGCGGCTGGCCTGTCTCGTGTTCGACCTGCTGCGCATCCAGGTCGATCCCGCGCACCAGGGCACGCAAGGTCCACAGCGCCTCGAAGTCCGCGCGCGGTTTGATCTGCAGGAACAGGTCGGCGGCGCGGGCCGACTTGGTCTTCCGCACGTCCACCACCACGCACGTGCGGTCCTTGCGGCCGTTGGGGACGAACATCCCCTTGGGCATCAGGCTGTACCGCGTGAAGTGCCGCGGATGACTCTCGGCCGGGTTCGCCCCCCAGAACATGATGAAATCGCCGCGGTTGCGCACTTCGCCCAGCGTGCACGTGACTTCCCCGACGCCCTGCACCGCCATGCCGGATGGTCCATGACAGACGCTGGAGGTGGTATCCACATTCCCGCCGATCCAGTCGGCGATGGCCACCGCCACACGCTGCGACTCGCTCGTCGTATCGCTCAATCCGTAGATCAGCGGATAGCGGGCCCCGGCCAGGATCTGTGCCGACCGCTCAATACCCTCCTCGACCGAGGCCGGCTTCCCCTCGATCAGGCAGGACGGGCCGTCCTCGATTTCGTGATTCAGAAACCAGGCGGTGCCAAGGACGCACGCGCGCTGGGCCTTCTCGATCTTGGTCCCGCGCACATGCAGATCGATATCGTCACAGACGCACCCGCAGAACGTGCACGTCGCGTCCTTGACGATTCTGAGTTCATCACTGGTCATGGCGGATTGGTTCCAGTTGGACATCGAGCCCCTTGCTGGTCGGCATTCCCGAACCGTGGGTATCGCCACCCATCAGCCGGCACGACACGTCGCCGTAGGGGATGAACAGCAGGCCGGCGGGAAGGTCGTCGCGCTTCGCCGCTGTCACGGGGACTTCGACCTGACCCGCCGGGCTGGTCAATCGCACCCGGTCCCCATCTTGCAGCCCCAGCCGCTCCATATCCGCGGCCGCGACCAGCAACAAGTTCGTTTCCTGCTGGTAGTTGTCGCCGAACTTGCCTTCGCTGATGCCGCAGCCTTGGCGTGCCGTCCGGCCGGGTATGAGAACAAACGTTTCGGTCATCGTCCATCCCACGGGGCAGGTCACCGTTGGCGGTCGCCACGAGCCCGACACCCGTGGCCGCGGCGGCCAGCTCGTCCCCTATTGTTACGGGCCATGGGGTCGACGGCCAGGGGCCGGCTGGGGATGGGCCGGGCACGTTTCGCGTGTCGCTCGCCGGTGCCCTGTTTTCCGTGGGGAGAAACCACCCCGCATACTCGGAATCGCCTTGCGTTTGGGTTATCATAGCCCCGGAGCGGCGGCTGCCCGCCGCCCCCCAGTGGAACCGCTTGCCACCACTCCCTACCACGCGACAGACACGTTGCCCTTCAGCAGACGTTCAGGAGCCGAAGTATGAATGATCGAGGTCTTTGCCTCTCTGTGTTCCGGCGGACGTTGGTGATCCTTACTCTCTGCGGGAGTGTTGCGGCGCCCGTGGCGGCAAGGGGAGCCCCGGGACAGTACCTGGGTCCCATGGACGTGGTGGCTTCCCCGGATGGGGCCGTGTTGTACGTGCGCCAGTTGGATGCCCAACGCATCGACGTGGTGGATGTGGCCACGCAGACGGTCACGCGCAGTATCGCCTGCCCGGGTGCTCCCACGGGGCTGGCCGTGGCCGCGGATGGCAGCCGGTTGTACGTGACCAGTGGCGGACCCCAGGGTGTCGTCTCCGTGCTGGAGGCTCAGTCGGGTAATCTCGTGCAGACGATCGCCGTAGGGCATAGCCCGACAGCTCCCGTCCTGGTGCCCGGCGGGAAACAGCTGTTCGTCTGCAACCAGTTCAACAACGATGTGTCGGTGATCGATCTGCAGGCGGGTGCGGAGGCGGCCCGCGTGCCGGCGATTCGCGAGCCGGTGGCAGCTGCCGTGACGCCGGACGGGGCCACCGTGTTCGTGACCAACCTGCTCCCGAACGATCCCGCGGACGCGGAAACCGTTTCCGCACAGGTCACGGTCATTCGCACGTCCGATTTGAGCACGTCCACGATTCGTCTGCCCAACGGGAGCACGAGTCTCTACGACATCTGCGTCGCACCCGACGGCAAGTACGCCTATGCCGTGCACATCCTGGCCCGCTATCGCATGCCGACCACCCAGCTGGAACGCGGCTGGATGAACACCAATGCGCTGAGCGTGATTGACGTGGCCAGCGGGTCGCTGCTCAATACGGTGCTTCTGGACGAGATCGATCTGGGCGCGGCGAATCCGTATGCGGTCGCGACTTCTGCCGACGGCGCGCTCATCTACGTGTCGCACGCCGGCACGCATGAACTGAGCGTCATCGACGCGCCGAAACTGCTGGAGAAGCTCCTGAGTGTGCCGAAGACGCTCGAAGAAGCCAAAGCGCAGGGACGCGTGAATGTGGCGGGCACCTATGCCTCGACAACGGTCGTGGACGTGCCCAACGACCTCACGTTCCTGGTCGACTTGCGGCAGCGGATGAGTCTGCGCAAGCGCAGCCTGCCGGGCCTGCCACCACGCAGCGATCGGCCGATTAACGGACCCCGCGGTCTGGACGTCGTCGGCGCCAAGGTGTACGTGGCGATCTACTTCAGCGACGCCCTGGCCGTCGTGGACCTGGAAAGCCCGCGCTACGACAAGGTGACCATCCTGCCGCTTGGTCCGCAACCCGACCTGACGCCCCAGCGGAAGGGCCAGATGTATTTCCACGACGCCGACATCTGTTTCCAGCAGTGGCAGAGCTGTGCCAGTTGCCATCCGGATGCGCGCGTCGACGCGCTGAACTGGGACCTGTTGAACGACGATATCGGCACACCCAAGAACAACCGGTCCATGCTGCTGGCGCACAAGACACCGCCCGCGATGAGCGCCGCGGTGCGCATGACCGCAGAAGAAGCGGTGCGTTCGGGGATCAAGCACATTCAGTTCGCCGTCCCGCCGGCGGAGGATCAGGTGCCGGAGTCGATTGACGAGTACCTGAAGGCGCTGGAGCCCGTGCCCAGCCCCCACCTGGTCGACGGCAAACTGAGCCCGTCCGCCCAGCGCGGCAAGGAACTCTTCTTCCAGGAAGCCATCGGGTGCGCCAAGTGCCATCCGGCGCCGCTCTACACGGACCTGCAGATGCACGACGTGGGATCGTCGGTGCCCTACGATCGGCGCGCCGATTTCGACACACCTACGCTGATCGAGGTGTGGCGCACGGCGCCGTACATGCACGACGGCCATTACGTCACGCTCAAGGACCTGCTGGTGCGTGGCAAGCACGGCGGCAAGCACGGGGAACTGGACGGACTGACCGAGCCGCAGATCGACGATCTCGTGGCGTTCGTGCTGTCACTGTGAACCGCAGTCGAGCAGCCCCAGTTGGCTGCAGAGCTGGGGATCGACCAGTCCCGATTCCGTCCAGCCGCGCGCGGCGTTGTAGGCCCGCACGGCCGCCGTAAACGCATCGCGCGCGAGACAGGCGTGCGGATCGTCGGGCAGGGGCTGGTCGAAGAACCGGTCCGGAAGCTGGTCTTCGTCCGGAGTCCAGCCCGCGCGGATGTTGTAGAGTTTCTTGAGTGTGATGATGCGGCGGGCCGTCTGACGCAGTTCATCCGGCGACATGTCCCAGCCGGTCACCAGACGCAGCATCCGGGCCGCGTCGGCGTGCAGATCGTCCAGCGCGTGGCGGAGAAAGCGGCAGAGGATCAGGGAGTCGAGCAATGCCGACCGGTCCTCGCTCTCGACGGCACGGGCGGCCGCTGCGGTCGTCAAGCCGCGGCGATTGGCGTATTCCGAAAAGTCAACTTCCGCCGCTCCGCTGCGATTGTGATCGGCACCGCGCGTGCCCACGGCCAGACCCAAGGCCAGGGTCTGCATCGCGCGCGGCTCGTAGCCGGGCAGCTCCAGGCCTTTGACCTGCGGGGCGATCGCCAGGGCTTTCGCCCCCAGCGATCGCGCCAGGTCGCGGCTGCCGCGTGCCAGCGCATCGCCCAGGCCGTCGCGGCGCACGATTTTCGCGAGGGCCGTCAAGAGGGCGGACCCGGAGCCGAATCTGAGCCAGGGTGCATCCAGCCAGCCGCGCTCGACGCACTCCATCGCAAACGCAATCGTGCCTCCGGCGCTGATCGTGTCAAGCCCCCAGTCGTCGCACTGCCGGCAGGCATGCAGCACGGTGTCGGGATCCGAGATCCCGCACAGTGCGCCCAGCGCGAAGAGATTCTCATACTCCACCCGCACATGGTCCCCCGCACTCGATCCGCCGTTCCGCAGCTGATAGCGGTGTTCGCAGCCGATCGTGCAGGCGACACACGAGGCCCGGACGTGAGAGCGTTGGCCATCGAGCGACTCGGGGGCCAGCCTCGCCACGTCCCCGAAACTCCCGGACTGGAAGTTGCGGGTCGGCAACGCATGCAGGCGATCGAGCACCAGCAGATTGGTCGCCGTGCCCAGCTCGCGGTACTTGGCCGTGGCCGGTCCGAGCGAGCGCGCCGCGAGCGCCCGAGCCAGCTCGGCCAGTTCCCCGGGGGACGCCCATGCACAGCGCTGGGTGCCGCGGACCAGGACGGCCTTGAGATTCTTGGACCCGAGCACCGCGCCGTGGCCGCCCCGGCCCGCGTGCCGGCCGGCGTGCGATACGGTCGCGTACGACACGAGCCGTTCGCCGGCCGGTCCGATCACGGCCGCCTGGTACTCCGGTCCGAATTGCTCCCGCAAGGCCTGCTCCGTCTCCGGGCAGGTGCGTCCCCAGAGATCGCCCGCCGGCTGTAGCCGCACCTGGCCGTCATCGATGACCAGGATCGACGGTTCCGCCGCCCGCCCCTGGATCACGAGGGCGTCACAGCCGCACTTCTTGGCTGCCAGGGCGAATCCGCTGCTGACGAGTGAATCGTTGATCCGGTGCGTCAACGGGCTCTTGGCGACAAGGGCGAACTTGGCCGAGGTGGTGAGCGGGCTGCCCACCAGCGGGCTCAGTGCGAACACAAGCGGCGCCGCGGGTGCCAGGGGGTCCGTCGCAGCGTGGCCGGCCTGGCACAGCAGCCAGGTTCCCAGGCCGCTGCCGCCCAGGAACCGCCGCAACACGTCCTCCCGCAACGGCCGCGTCACGCCGCGGCCGCGATCCAGATCGACCGACAAGTAGCGGCCGTGATACCCGGCGGGTACCGGACCGTCATGCGGCTGCGACACGGTGTCAATCACGGCGCTGTCCTGTCATCATCCACCCGCGTCCGCTGACATGACCAGCAGCGCAGCGTTGTCGTCAATCAACTCGTGCGGATCGCTCACGAAGCGGCGGCCGTCCACATTGGCGATGTAGCCGTGGCGCAGACGATCGCCGTCCAGGCACTCCGCGGCCCACTCGGGAAACTGCTGACCCAGCTGCGACAGCAGAGTGCCCAGCGCGACCGGGCCCTCGGCAGGCACCAGGGCGGTGGCCGTCTGGGTCCGCCGTCGAGCGATGCCGAAAAATTCCACGCGAATGACCATGCCACGCCGCCCGCTGCACCGGCTTTCCTCGGCCCGTCCTGAATATCGTACGTACGGACACGCGGCGGAGCCAGGGGCAACGTTTCAGGGCGCACAGCGACCGCGTACAATGCCGTGAGTGACACGCCGGACAGGGGGGCGAGGGAGTCGCAGGTGGGTGCAGCGCGGTGGTTGCAACGCGGGTGGCTGAGCGCAGTCGTGGTACTCGCAGGCGGGTGTCAGCCTCCCGCACGCGACGCCGCGGAGCGCTCCCGTGCTGCGCCGCCGGCACACCGCACGGTGGAGGAGGGAGCCACGGTCGCGGGGACGCGATCGTCCTCCCGTCAACGGACCGATCCGCCGCGGCGATCGCTGACGGCGCAGGCCCGCGGAGGCCGGCCCGCACGGAGCGAGGCGGCCTGGTCGCCCGCAGAGGCCGCGGCACGCGTCCTGGATGTCGTGCGCGACTCGGTGGCCTTCGCACCGACCACGGTCGTCTGGCTGGTGGACGTTTCACCCAGCGCGATGGATTGGGGCCGCGACATCCACAGCGAACTGCGCCGCTTCTACAGTGACGTCGTCCCGACATTCCTCAGCGGCCAGAAAGATCGACTTCTGACCGGCCTGATCACCATCAGCCAGTCGGTGGAATCCCGCCTCGCATCCTCCGCCGACCTCTCGGCGTGCGTGGCGGCCTGGGATGCGCTGCGGGTCGAGTCGAGCGGCCGCGAGCGGACGTTTGAGGCCGTCCAACAAGCGCTGGACGAGTATCTGCCGGTGCGCCGCGATCAACAGCGGGAAGTGGTGTTTGTCATCATCTCGGACGAAGCGGGCGATGACTGGCCGCTGATCGATCAGCTGGTCGATCTGCCGCGACGGTACGCGCTGCCTGTGTATGTCATTGGCGTGCCTGCGTCGTGCGGACGCACGCGGGGGCTGGACGACGACGTGGAACGACCGGCGGGCGCTGTCGAGACACCGCCGCCACCGACCGCTGCGATGGCCTGGCAGCCGATTCTGCAGGGTCCCGAATCGCGGGAACTGGAGCTCATCCAGCTCGAGTACGAAGATCCCTACGCGGACGTCGGGCTGCTGGATGCCGGTTTCGGTCCTTTCGCACTGGAATGGCTCTGCCGCGCCAGCGGCGGGACGTTTCTGGCGGTGCGAAGACCTGCGCCGCGATCCGCGCCGCGCGGCGTGCGGCGCAGCCAATGGCCCACGCCCGCCGCCGGGGACGTGGACCCGCAAGTCATGCGGCCGTACACGCCCGACTACCTGGACGCCGCAGGTTATCGCGCGTTGTACACAGACAATGCGGCCTGTCGGGCGCTGCACGACGCGGCGCAGCTGCCGCCGGCGGGTGTCCTGCGCGACATCGTGTTTCGCTTCGAAAGGCGCGACGAAGCGGAACTCAAGAACCGTCTCGACCGAGCGCAGCAGGCGGCGGCCAAGGTCGCGCCCGCGATCGACCTGGTCTATGAGACCCTGAGTCGTGGGGCGGCCGACGCGGATCAGATTGCGAGTCCGCGCTGGCGCGCGGCGTACGATCTGGCGCTGGGGCGCGCCGCGGCGGCCAAAGCCCGCACGGACGGCTACAACGCCATGCTCGCGGCGCTCAAACGCGGTCGCGCCTTCACGCGTCCGGACAGTCGCGTGTGGGTGCTCGAACGAGCCGCAGCGATCGAGGACAGCAGCTCACTGCAGGCGCTGATCGATCGGGCACGGACGCATCTCCAGCGCGTGGTGGCCGAACATCCGCAGACGCCGTGGGCCCGCATGGCGCAGTACGAACTCGAGACGCCGATGGGCTGGCAGTGGACCGAAGAACCGTGAGGCAGCGTGCGAGGAGGCCGCGTCAGCCGCCGCGGCGCAGACCTGCCACCTCGTCCTGCAAGCGGGTCAACGTCTCGCGCAGTTCGGCCACCTCCGCCTGCAGCGTCTCAAACTGCGCGGCGGTGATGCCGGGCGTGGCCGCGGGGGCCAGGCGCGGCGGAGCGTGCTCGGCTGTACCCGCCCCGGAGGCGAATTGGGCCTGGAGTTCCTCCAGTCGCTCCGGCGTGTACAGATTATGGGTGATCATCTGGCCGCGCCCGGCTGGTGTGAGTTCGACGATCAAGTCCTTGGAAAGGAGCGCATCGAGAATGGGTCGCAGGGCGTTGAGGTCCGCGATCAGTTCCATGCGCGAGGCGTGCCCGCGCAGTTCCCCGATGGTCTGCTCGCCGCGCAGCAGCAACTCCGCCATCACCGCCAGCTCCACCTTGTCGACACCCAGCCACTCATACAGGTAGTGACGATACTTGGCGACGCGGCCACCCGACTGGACCTCGGTCACGGCCCCCATCTCACGCAGCTCGTCCAGGGCCCGTTCCACTTCCTCGGACGCCAGTTCCATATGCGGATGTCGATTGGATTTCTGGTTGCAGCCGTTGGTGAGCGCGTTGAGCGTGAGCGGATAGGCGTCAGGCGTCGTCTTGGCCTTCTCGACCAGCACGCCCACGACGCGGCGCTGAACGGCCGTCAGCGGCTGCCAGCGCCGTTCTCCCGTTGCCCCGGCAAGTTGTTCGGTACTCATCGCTCATCCACTCTCCGCAGGAGCACGCTGATCTTCTCGCCTCCGGCGTGGCACGGGGCTCCCGACTCGCCGCCGTGCCGCGCTCCGAGAACGTCGTCACTGGAGAGAATCTACGCGTCGAGCACGACCGATTCAAGCACACGTCACAATCTCGGCCACAATGCGGCGCACCAGAGGTGCGGCGTGCGCGGCGGCGTCCAGGACCGCGGCGGCGGTGACGCGTGCCGGATGCTGCGTCGACGCGACGTTGGTGACGACCGACAGCCCCAGGATCCGCATGCCCAGCTGACGCCCGACCACCGCCTCGGGGACCGTCGACATGCCGACGACGTCGCCGCCCAACTGGCGCAGCATGCGGTACTCAGCCCGCGTCTCGTAATTGGGCCCGGGGACGCCCACATACACACCGCGATGCATGACCAGGCCCAGCCGCCGGGCGACCTCCCACGCGTGCTGCAGCAGCTGCGGATCGTAGGGAGAGGGTTCCCGGTGCGGCGGACGGCCCCAGGCCGATTCGCCGCCGGCGGGCACCAGTCCACGGCCAGCCAGCGTCAGGTGATCCGTGATGCCCACCAGGTCGCCGGTCGCGTAGGCCGGATTGAGCCCGCCGCTGGCGTTCGAGAGGATCAGCAGCGGTGCACCACAGGCGTGCAGCACATGAATCGGAAAGGTGATGTCACCGACCGTGTACCCTTCGTACCAGTGGCAGCGGCCGTCTAACGCCAGGAGCGGGACACCGTGCAGACGGCCGCACACGATTCGCCCGCGATGTCCCGGAGCGGTGGGGCGCGGAAACCCGCGGAGCTCCGAGAACGGAATCACTGCCTCCCGGACCATGTCGTTGACCAGGGAGGTCAGGCCGCTTCCCAGGATCACGGCGGCGCGCGGCGCGGTGTCCCAATGGCGCTTAATCACTGCCCGCGCCACGGCGACGACGTGCGCGACGGTGTCGTGAAACGGGAGATCCTCTGCCATGGCTCCTGCCTTGCTCCCGACCCGCCCGGAACCTCGCCGCGGCCCCACGCCGCTACGGCGTCTCCCCCGCCAGTGCGCCGACGACCAGCCGCGTCAGCCGGGGCTGCGCCTCGTTGGCGATCGCCAGAATGTGCGCGATGTTGGCCGGGTGGAGCGCATCGGGCAGACACATGTCGGTCACGATCGACAGGCCCAGCACGCGCAGCCCCGCGTGCACCGCGACGATCACCTCAGGCACCGTGGACATGCCGACAATGTCCGCCCCGATTCCCCGCAGGAAGCGGTACTCGGCGCGCGTCTCGAGGTTGGGACCCGCGACGGCCACGAAGACTCCGCGATGCGCGACGATGTTCTCCCGGCGCGCCACGGCCAGGACGCGATCGACCAGAGCCAGCTCATAGGGCTCGCACATGTCGGGAAACCGCGGGCCGAGCCGGTCATCGTTGATCCCGATCAGCGGGTTGTCTCCCATCAGATTGATGTGATCATCGATCACCACCAGATCGCCGCAGCGATAGTGTGGGTTGAGTCCGCCGCTGGCATTCGAGACGACCAGCAGCTGGGCTCCGAGCGCTTTCATGACCCGGACCGGCAACGTGATCTGGCGCAGGGAATACCCTTCGTACATGTGCAGACGGCCTTCCATGACCAGTACCGGCAGTCCGGCGAGCGTGCCGCACACCAACCGCCCGCGGTGGCTGATGGCCGTCGAGTTCTCGAAATGCGGGATCTCCTCGTAGTCCAGGGCCGCTTCCACCGCCATCTCGTCCACGAGTTTGCCCAATCCCGTACCGAGGATGATCCCCGCGTGCGGACGACGCGGCCAATGACTGCGAATCGTCGCGGCAGCCGCTTCAATTTTTTCGTACAGGTCCAGCATCGTGTCGGCTCGCTTCAGGTCTCCAGGGTGTCCGTTTCCACGTCCTCCAGGGCTCGGTCGGTGCTGGTCGGATCCACGCGGCGGCACGCATCGGTCAGCCGCATCGCGAGGTCGTCCAGGTCCGTCCGCCAGGCGGCGGCGTCCGTGTCGGGCGGCGTGAGCTGTGTGAACTCCTTGATCAGCAGGATCAGACGCAGCAGGTGACGGAAGATCACGCCCTCCTGTTTCTGCAGCTGCTTGGCGGTGATGAATTTGTTGAAATCTCCGCCGAATTGCAGCAGTTCACCGGCGCACCACACCGCACGCGTCCGCAGATCGTGGACGCCGGGAAAGTCGCTGTCGAACGCCAGCCGCAATTTGTCCGCCAGAGTCAGCACGTAGACGGGCTCTTCCTCGTAAAACGCGCGCGGGCCCGCGCGCTCTTCCGCGGGCTCCGCGATGCCCAGCTGCTCCGGTGTGACCAAGCCGCGCTGCAGCAGGTGGACGTCCAGTCGCGTGGTCGCCAGCGGGCCCGGCGGGAGTTCGTCGTGGCCCGGCACATGCAGATGATACGCGACGGCGGGAGGCATTTCGAGCACGCTCTCCAGCGCCTGCAGCCGCTCGGACTGGTCGGCGATGCCCAACTGGTTCGCCAGGAACACGCCGTAGAGCGGATTGACGCCGCGCAGCAGCAGGAGTTTCTGCAGCGCAGGCGTGGGGTGAGCGAAATGCGGACGGTACCCGCGCCCCTCGGCCGCCTCGCCGCCGTCGCCGGCTGCGTCTTGCCCCACCGGCGGCGCGGAGTCGGCCGCCGCCGTGGGCGGCGGCGGTTCCAGCTCCACATACCCGCCCGTCCACAACGTCCGCAGCATGTGATCCACGGCCCGCTGGTTCGCTTCCAGCCGCTTGCCGAACACCAGCCGCTTGCCGACCAGTTCGCGGATCCGGTCGACCTCGGGCGATGCGTCAAGCCAGTAGGCCAGCAGCCGCCACGGCAGCATCCCGCGGCTGGACAGGCGACCGGGAGGTGCCGCGCGGAGCTGCTCGAACTGTGCCTCGCTCCAGTACTGTTCCGTGGTCCGCCGCGTCGGCATCTTGCGCTTCAGCGCCTTCTTGGCTTTGAGCAGCTGCGGGTCCTTCGTGTCCTCGGGAATGCTGTCGTATTTCGCACGCCAACGCAGGATCTTCACGTCGTCTTCATGGGCCAGGGCAAACACGAACCCCTGCGTGTCGAATTGCGGCCGGCCGGCTCGGCCAAAGATCTGGTGCGCCGTGCTCGGATCGATCAGCTTCTTCTCGCCGGGCGGACCCTTCAGCAGCTCCGGCACCACGACGCTGCGGGCCGGCAGATTGATCCCGGCCGATAACGTCTCCGTGCAGATCGTCACCGCCAACAACTTGCGCTGAAACAGCTCTTCCACAATCCGCTTGTACTTCGGGAGCACCCCGGCATGATGTACGCCCACGCCGCGCAGCAGCAACTGCCGCAGTTTGGGGCCGGCGCCCTGCGACCAGTCGTAGCGGTCCAGCTCCGCGGCCAGCTGCTTCTGCTGCGGGCTGCCGATCAGCTGCTTCCCCTTGACTTGTTCCGCCACGTTCCAGCACATTTCGCGGTTGAAGCAGAAGACCAACGCCGGTGTCTTCCGCGACAGTTCGTCCCCCGCCGCCATCGACTCCAGGAACTCGTTCAACAACATGTCGCCGATCCACTGGTAGATGAGCGGCACCTTGCGTTCCTGGCTCTGGACCAGTTCCAGCCGCCGCTGGTGGTGATGCGACAGCCATTGAATAAACTCCAGGCTGTTGCCGACCGTGGCCGACAGCAGCAGGATCCGCACGTGGGCCGGCAAGAGACCCAGCGTCAGCTCCCACACGATCCCTCGTTCCACATCGTTGAAGCTGTGAAACTCGTCCATCACCACGGCGCTGACCTGCGAGAAATCGAACGCGGCCGCGTGCAGCAGGCGATTGAGCAGAATCTCGGCCACGACGACCAGGATCCGCGCTTCGGGGTTGATCCGCCGGTTGCCCGTCACCAGCCCGACGTCTTCGGCGCGGAACCCCCAGCGGATGGCGGACTCCTGCATTTCGTAGAACTTCTGGTCCGTCAGGGCGATCAACGGGGTGGTGTAATAGGCGATCGTGCCGTTGTGCAGGGCTTCGAACAGCGCCGCTTCGGCAATCAGGGTCTTGCCCATGCCGGTCGGAGCACAGACCAGCACGCCGCGCTCGGCCGTGAACCACGTCAGCAGCGCCTCCTCCTGAAAGGGATAGGGCGCGTACGGCAGCTGCTCGAAGTAGCGGGCGGCCAGATCGTCACGCGCGGGTGTGGCAGCGGACATCGCAGCAGTTTTCCGAATGGTTGTCCGTTCAGGGCCGTGCGTACCGCACCTGCCCCCCGACGATCGTATATCGCACCTCCGTGTCGCGCAAGGCCTCCTCCGGGATCGTCAGGATGTCCTGCGACAGCACCACCAGGTCCGCCAGTTTCCCTGGGGTGAGCGAGCCCTTGAGGTCGTCCTCGCAGGCGGCATACGCCGCATCCCGCGTGAAGCTGCGCAGCGCCTGCTCGCGCGTCATGCATTGCGCGGGGAAGAAGCACACACCATCCGCCATCCGCCGGGTCACGGCCGCGTAGAATCCGGCCAGCGGGTCGATCGGCTCAACGGGTACGTCGCTGCCGTTGGCGATCACCGCCCCGCTCTCGAGCAGACTCTTCCAGGCGTAGGCACCTTCCCTCGCGCGGCGCTCTCCCAACCGTGCCACGACGAAGGGGCCGTCCGACGTCGCGTGGATCGACTGCATCGCGGCGATCACGCCCAGTTCGGCGAAGCGTGGTAGATCGTGGGGATGCAGATGCTGGGCATGCTCAATGCGCCACCGCAGGCCGCGCCCGTCGCGGCCGCGGAGCACGCGCGCATAAAGGTCCAGCACCTCGCGGTTCGCGCGGTCCCCGATGGCGTGCACGCACAACTGGCAGTCGTGTGCCAGACACAACTCGGCCGTCCGCTCCAGTTCGTCCAGCGCAAGGGTGTTCAGACCGCGGCTGGTCGGCAGATCCGCGTACGGTTCCAAGAGCCACGCGCCGTGGGATCCGAGCGCGCCATCGATCAGCCTCTTGACTGCCCGCACCGTCAGATGGTGATGACCGGCATTGATGAGGCGATAGCGGGCCAGCCGCTCGGCCAGCGCGTCGTTGTCTTCGCCGACCATGACCCACAGTCGGACCTGCAAGGTCCCTGCTGCGGCGAGGTCGCGATAGACATCGATGACGTTAAACGGTGCGCCGGCGTCACAGAACGTCGTGACGCCATACCGCAGACACTCGGCACTGGCCAGTTCGATCGCCCGCAGGTACTCCTCCCGTTGCTGGCGTGGAGTGCGATCCCGCTCGGCCGCTGTGCGCGCGCGATCCACCAGCTCCATGGCGTTTTCGCGCAGCACGCCCGTCGGCTGTCCGGCCGCATCACGCAGAATCTCTCCGCCAGGCGGCGGCACGGTGTGCGCGTCGATGGCCGCCAGCTCCAGCGCCTTGGCGTTGACGATACACATGTGTCCCGACGCGTGGGTCAGCAGCACGGGATGATGCGGCGCCGCACGACTGAGCGCCTCGTGCGTCGGCGTCCCTTCCACGTGCGGTGACGGCGGGACACTCCATTTGCTCTGATGCCAGCCGCGTCCCAGAATCCACGTCCCCGCCGGGCGCTGCCCGGCCGCCTGCGCTACCTGCGCGACGATCTCGTCCCAACTGGCTGCGGCCGCGCAGTTGAGCATCTGTTTCGATTGACCTAGCCCCAGGAAGTGCCCGTGCCCTTCGATGAAGCCGGGAATCACCAGGCAGCCGTCGACCGCCAGCACGCGCGTGTCGGGGCCAATTTCCGCCGCCACGTCGGCGACGCTCCCCACCGCCACAATCCGCTCGCCGCGCACGGCAATCGCCTCTGCCACGGGACACCGCGGATCCATCGTGACAACTTTGCCGCCGGTCACAACGAGGTCCGCCGGCGCGTCGGCCAGCGCGCGGCAGGTTGCCGCGGCCATCAGCAGCACCATCACCGGCAAAGCTCCGCCACGGCGGGGAGCACGGCGGGGTTTTCGGAGGGCACCCAGGTCAACGCACGGATCACCACGAAGGACGCGAAGACCACGCGGAGCAGCGGCAGGCACCGATCGTACCGACAGTGCGGAGAAAACAGCGAGGTTCTCGGGCAAGATATTTGTCGTGGTGCGAGTCATCGTGTTCCTCATGTCCTTCGTGGTCCGCCGGCCCAGTCGCCTGCCCCAATCGACGATACGAGAGTCACTTTCCCGCTCAGTTCTCCACGCAGCCGCCACTCCCGACTTATCGGTGACGATCCAACAACGAGCTGTCACTGACCAAATGCTCCGCCGTCTGCCGATCGATCTTGCCGGCCACCAGCAGGCGGCGTACCGATTCGTCCAACGTCAGCATGCCGGCAGCGCGGCCGGTGAGAATGGAATTGTCGATCGATTCGAGCTTGGCGAAGCGAATGGCGCTGGCGATCGGCGAGTTGTTGAACATCACCTCCAGGGCCAGGTGCCGTTTCGTGCCCGGCTGGGCGCTGGGCAGCAAGTGCTGGCTCACCACCGCCCGCAGTCCCATGGCCAATTGAGCCCGGATTTCGTGCTGGACTTGCTGGGGAAACAGGTCGACAAACCGCGAGATTGCCCCCTTGGCGTCGCGCGTATGCAGGGTCGATAGCACCAGGTGCCCGGTCTCGGCGGCACTCAACGCGATCTGCGCCGTCTCGCGGTCGCGGATTTCACCCACCAACATGACGTCCGGGTCCTGACGCAGCCCGTACTTCAGCCCATCCGCGAAGGTGAGGACATCCACGCCCACCTCGCGCTGCGTCACGATGCTGGTTGGGACGCGCGGGAACAGGTACTCGATCGGCTCCTCCACCGTGATAATGCGGCAACCGCCGGCCTGGTTGAGCTGATTGATCAGCATCGCCAGCGTCGTCGTTTTGCCCGAACCCGTCACGCCGGACACCAGGACCAGTCCGTTGCGCAAGCTCGTCAGACGATCGGCCAGCTCGCTCGGGAACCCCGCCCACGCGAAGTCGGGAATGGTGGCCGGGATGACGCGAAAACAGGCTCCCAGGTGCTGACCGCTGAAAAAGTAGTTGGCGCGAAACCGCTGCGCCTGGCCGCGGATCGCCAGCGCCAGCGAAAAGTCCAGGTTCTTGTCGCGCTGCAGACGCTCGACGAAGAGTGGCGGACAAGCCGGGAGCAGGAGCGCCTCCAACGGGTCCTTGTCGAGCTCGGATTCCGTCAGCGGCTGGAGCACGCCATGCACGCGCAGGATCGGCGGGTGCCCGACCACCAGGTGCAGGTCGGACGCCTCACGTTCGACCGCCAGTGCCAGCCACTGAGCGAGGGGTGTTCGGGCGAGCGAGCCAGCGTCGTCGGCGTTCATAAGCGACCGTCACAGTGTCTGTAAGTACGCGTACAGGTCCGCCAGATCCTGCGGCGTCAGGCCGTCGAGCAACCCCTCGGGCATCAGCGACGTGGCCAGCTCGCGGCGCATCTCCAGCTCGTCCGCCGCGATCCGAATCGTCTGGTTCGTCGAGTCACGCAGCGTCAGGCCATCGACGGACTCATAGATTACCACGCCGCCGACCACGTGTCCCCGTGTGGTCTCCACGAGGACCGTGTGGTATTGGGGCGACACATCCCGGTTCGGGAACAGCAGGGCGGTGAACACATCGTCGCGGGAAAACCGGCGAGTCACTCCGGCCAGGTCGGGGCCGACGGCCGTCCGCGTGCTGTGGCAGCCGGCACACGACTGCCGCCGGAAAAGCGACGCCCCCCGCGCCGCGCTGCCCGCCTCCCACTCGACCTGGGCCAGACGCAGCCGCAGCTGATCGGCCTGTTCGGCCGCAGAACGCAAGTGGCGCCCAGCAGCTTCCGGAAACCGGCTGCGCAGATACGCCGTCCAGGTTTCAACCTGCGCCGCCGGCTCCGCCGCCGCCGGCTCGCTGTCCCAGTCATAGTCCGGGCCCAGATTGTGCAGCAGCAGTCGCGTGACCCGCCGCCGGAGCGATGCCTCCCGGGCGTCCGCGCCCAAGCGGCGCAGCGCCAGCAGCAGGGCGAACTGCTCGTCGGGATCTTCGCTGGCCGGGAGCCGCTCGAGCGCTGTGACGGCGGCGCGGATGAGCGCCCAATCCGGTGAGCTCAGCCCGAGCACGTACCAGGCCCGATCGCGCGGGTCGGGTGACGAGGCCGTCGCCTGCAGGACCGCGCTCTGCAACGCCGGATCGTCAAACTTGTCGCGGAGACGCGCACGCAATTCACGCGCTCCGCAGCGCGCGACAAACAAGATGATCTCGCTCGTCCACGCCTCGCCCGGATGCGTGTCCAGATAGGCGACGACACGAGCCGCCGCCTGAACCTGCTCGGCCGGCGCCATGCTCCGCGCAAAGAGCAGATGTCCCGGGTGCCCGAAATCCGGATGCCGCACGACCACCCCGGACAGCCGCGGGTCTTGGCGAGCGAGTTGATCGTACATCTCGGAGACGCGCACATCCCAGTGCGAATCACGCGACAGCCCGGCCGACGCCAGCTTCGATTCCAAGCCCAACAGGGCGCTGCCGATCTGCTCCCGCTGAACGTCGGTGCCTGCTGACGGCAGACGCGAAAGCACGATCAGGTGGTGGAGGTCCTCAACCGGGTCCGACTGGTCGGTCAGCCGCTGCACCAGCCGGTCGAAGAGCACAGTGCTGTCGACGGCCAGCAGAGCGATCAGACGAGTCAACTCATGATCGACCGTCGCCGTGCCGGTCGGAAAGCGCGCCTCGAGAAACGGACGCGCGGCAGCGGCCGCCGGTTGCAGAGTGTGTCCATTGGCATATCCGTCGTAGACCGGCGGCAAACCGTCACCGCCGCCAACGTCGCCCAGTGCCAGTTGAGCCAGTCGCACGATGTCCAAGACATCGGACGGATCTGCACCGGTCGCGTCGTTCCACAGCGCCAGCGCGCGATGAAACGTCGGCAGGTCCACCGATCCGCGCCGCTGGGCCAACACGATGCGCAGTGCCACCTCGGCCACCGGACCCGCCTCACACGCCGCACGCAGGACCTGATCACCATGGTGCGCGGCGCAGCGGGCAGCCACCCGCGCCGCCATCCGCCGGAGCGGGCGGTCCGCAGCGTTCAGCCGGCGCACGATGGCGGGCAGCACGCGGTCCAACCCCGGTTCGTCCGCGTGGCCGAGGCAGGCCTCAAGCGCCGCCAGCGCCGCACAGGGGTCTGTGTCGTCCACGACCTGCGCCAACAGCGACCAGGTCGCCAGGTCCACGCGGTGGACCCCAAGCGACCAGACGGCCCGGGCCCGCACACGCGGGTCAGGGTCACCGCACAGCGCCGCGGCAACAGAGGGTTCGAGACCGCCAAAGAGCTCGGTGATGATCTCAATGGCGCGGACGCGCTGCGCCGCACACCGCTCCCCATCGAGCGCCGCTTCCGTCAGACGGGACGGGCCCAGACGCTGCGCTGACGGCAGCCAGTTCGAGCGCGACCAGCTGGCCAGCGGCTGCGGCGCAGCCAGGCAGAACGTGAGTTCGTCCCCCACCGCGCGCAACGCCACCGGCGACGGCGCTCCACGCCAGGTAATCCGATATACGCCCCCCCGCGTACCGCGGCCACCCACGCTCACCACCAGGTCACCTGCGGGAGTCACGTCCACATCGGTGGCCGCAAAACCGAATTGACCCCGCGCAGTCAAGAAGTCCTCCGCCGCACCGGTGAGCACCGCTCCCTGGGCCTGCAGTCCCACCGCCATGATCCGGCCAAACGTCCAGTCGAGTGAGAATACCGCGTCATGCCGCGACTCCGGAAAACCCGTGTGCCGATAACAGACGATGCCCGTGGGCGATCCCCGCCCGCCGTGCCACACGACCGGCGGCATGTCGGGATACGTGTCCGGGTGTTTCCAACTGGTCGTCACCCATCCGGCATGACAGCCGGCCAGCACATGAAAGAGCCGTGTGGGACGGTACCACGGCAACGACACGTCGCGTTCGCCGTCGCTGTCGAAAGTCAAGAGCTCGCCCCACGGTCCGAAACAGAAGTCGTACGGGTTGCGAAAACCGTCAGCCCACACTTCGCGGCCCGCGAAATCGGGTGTAAGCCGCATCAAGACACCACCCGTCGGCCGGGCGACTGGCGATTGAGATCGCGTCACGTGGGCCTCCGTGACCTCGGCCAGATTGCCCAACAGCACATACCACCAGCCATCCGGTCCGCGTTGGATGCTGTGCGCGCAGTGTTCGCCGCCCGTCTTCAACGCCAGGAGCAGCTCCGGTGGTCCGTCCGCACGGCCATCTCCGTCGCCGTCGCGGTAACGCAGGAGTCCGCCATCCCCGGTGCAATACAAATCGTGGCCGTCGAAGTACATCCCCTGCGCGCCCGACTGCGGGCCGTCAGCGAAGGTGAGATAGTCGTCGGCGATGCCGTCGCCGTCGTGATCCCTCAGGATGCGCACGTAGCCGGGTCCGGACACCACGATGCGGCCGCGGCTGTCGAGCGTCAGGCAGTGGACATCGTGCGCCAGATCGTCGTCGGCCACGAGCTGGACCTGAAATCCCTCGGGCACCGCCGTGTCGATGGGCAACGCGGCCCGGAGGGACCCGGCGACGCAGCAGACTGCCGCCACTGTGCTCAGGCAACGACCGACGAAGGAAGCGCAATTCAGCCGCATGACTCACCGGCGTGACGAATGAAGCCAGCTCACATCAGGTGCGGCGCTCCTCGTCGTCCGGGGCCGCTGAGGTGCATTATAGTGCGACCGTGAGCGGATGCATCCGGCACATCCGGAGCAACCTGTCTTCCCTCATTTGCCGCGGCAAAGGTCCCTGTCCCGGCCTCGATCCGCCCATCCTGACTGACCATCTGCGTGATCCGGCCCAGACCGGCGAACACCGCCGCGCTGGCCGTGGCCAACGGCCGTGGCCAGCACACGCAGATCAGGCCAGCCCATCTCCCTGCACGCTGCGGCGTGTATTCTGTCTTCCGCGGTTTTGCGCATGTCCCCCCAACCGCCGCGGCAAATGTCCCTGTCCCTGTTCCACCTCTATCTGAGAGTGTCTGGTTCTATCTACCACCATTTGCCACCGACCATTTGCTGGTAGAATGTAGGCGTGGAGGGAAAACCATGACTATAGAACAGGTATTGAACGACATTTCTGCGTTGCCGCCGAGTGACCAACTTCGAGTCGTCCAAGCGATTTGGGATCGACTCCCTAAGGGAGTTGGAACGGAGCTTTCTGCGGCTCAGCAAGCAGAACTTGATCGTCGCTGGACCGATTACAAGGCGGATCCGTCTACCACTTTAACTGAGGACGAGTTTCGAGAACGTATTCGGATTGCACGTGGTCGATGAATGCGAAGCTAACCGCCGAAACCGTAGCGGATCTTCTACGCGGAATAGAGTGGTTTGACAGGATTTCGCCAGGACTTGGCGACCAAGTTGAATCCGAATTTCATAATGCACTTGAGCGAATCAAACAGGAGCCGCATCTATTCGCGGCCAACCATACCGGTTACCGCCCGTGCCGACTGAAGCGGTTTACTGCCGTGCTTTATTTTCGCATCGATGGGGATGCGCTTGTCGTGGTTGGACTATTCACAAGCGGCGAAGATGAGTCCGTCCTGAAGAATCGCAGATAACCAAGCCGTGGACCGGAGCGGCCGATTACGCGGGTTTTGAAATCAAAGTCATTTGGCGGACCGTGCAGGCCTGGCGGTCGGGCGAGCCGAAGACGATTCCCGCCGTTCTGGAGGCCGTTCTGGAGGGGCTCGACATTCGCGCCGACGCGTGGCAGCAATCGCTCGAAGACTACGGGCAGGAGTTTGGTCATGCCGTCGGCCCCCCCTCTGCGCTGACCGAGGTCGCGGCCCGGATGGAGGGACACCACATCAAGGGCATGTCGGCCCGTCGCCGCTTGTTCCGGGAAACCAGCTCGAAGGGTGCCCCAGGTTAGTTCCCTCAGCGGAAACTGACTCCGTCGTCGTACTTCGCACCAAGTTTCAGCAAGTTTCAGAGTGTCTGGTTCTATTCTGTCCCTGTCCCCGTTCCGCGTTTTCCTACGAATCAACAACCTGAATCTGCAGCCGTTTGCCGACGACTTCGGCATAGCGCAAGAGGGTGTCGATCGTCGGGTTTTCGTTAGCGACGTTTTCCAGTTTGGACAGTGCGGACCGATCCATGCCGGTTCGCTCATATATGTCAGCCAGGCTTAAACCTTTGGCTTCGCGGGCAGCTTTCAGCTCTTGCATGACGGCGGCCAGCTGCTGGCGGCGGGACTCACAACGGGCCTTCTGCGCCTTTGCGATGATTTCCGGTTTTTCCAATTCGACTTCTTCCCGAATCTCACGGTATTTCGCCGCTTCTTCCGGTGTCAGTTTGCGGTGACGCGTGATGTGCTTAGCCATGATCTGCTGCTCCTAAATGAGTTCGGGAACCTCGAACGCGGTGACAGGGTACACCGTGTCCTCGTCGATCTGTTCGCAAATGACAGTGATATAGCGGCCGTCCAAGGTGTATCCGAAAATCATGGGCCGCTGCGATGAATCGCTGGTGTCGCTACCCACCGGATGATCGAATACGTGGGCAACGTCGGCCTTGTCAATACCGTGCTGCACCATGTGCTGGACGTTGCCCGCCTCGTCATCGTCGAGATCCCAGATGATCGCCACGCTCACTTAACGCCTCTCGCGTGTGGTAATATATTACCACATCACTAGCGAGGCGGCAATGCGGAGCTGCGAGCTCAATCGGTCGCAACCCCTGCCCATTTCGCAGCGGTTGACAGTAGATCCATCGCGGGCACGCCTCGGAGAGGCGTCCGTCCATAGCCAGGGGCCAGGGCGTCGCGCAGCGACGCACGCAGCCCCTGGACACGGATCCAGGTCCCCATCG
>JALOQX010000278.1 GCA_025459265.1 Pirellulaceae bacterium
GTCGGCGGCTCGTTGGACTGGTGAGCTACAGGCGTGCATGGAATGGGGCAACGTTCCCCGCCGACCCCGCGTCGGCGGCTCGTTGGACTGGTGAGCTACGGACGGCGGCTTGATGGACTCGTGCACGAAAGCACTACAATACTGCCATGGCCCAGATCGAGCCGATTTACCGCGTCGACAATCTCACCGTAGCGTACCAGCTGAACTGGTCATTGACGGTGTTTTCGCGTGCTGCACTCCCGGAGAGCCAATATTGGTTCAACGACCTGTCACGCGCCACAGAACCGGACGGCGTGCGCATTCTTGAGCATGTCCACCGAGAGGCAAACGTCCACCAATTTCTCATTAGCACGAAACCACAAGTGACGCCGGCAAGCATAGTCAAGTCCGTGAAGGGTCGCTTACAGCATGCGGTGCGTGAGGAAGTGCCCCGGGTGTGGAGGCGGAATTACCGGTTGGTAAGTGTGGGGGACTCCAACTGTGCGACACTCGAGGCGTACGTTGCACGCCAACCGCAGCATCACCAAATGGCTGATCCGCGCGTACAAGAACACATTGAGGCTATTCAGTTCCATGATCCTGCCGTCGACTTGACCGCTGTGCAGTACAGTCTGCATGGCCAGTACATCGCCAATCTGCAGTTGGTATTCGAAAACTGTGATCGACTGTCCGATATCCGTCCAGCGTACCTGCAGGAGACGCGAGACACCGTGGTCCGTGTTTCCCGCAAAAAGGGCTACGGGTTGTCCAGGATGGGGGTGGCGGCGAATCATTTTCATGTGCTGCTCGGTTGCGGCATGCAGCAGGATCCCCTGTCGATCGCCTTGTCGCTGATGAACAACATTGCGTACGTTCAGAAGATGAAACCCGTGCTGGAGTTCAGCTTCTATGCGGGCACATTCGGGACGTATGATCTCGCCGCAGTCCGGCGGCGTCTGTAGCTGGCCAGTCCAGCGACCCGCCGACGCGGGGTCGGCGGGGTGAGGCGCGCGCGGGGCGCAGCGTGTCTGTAGCTGACCAGTCCAGCGAGCCGCCGACGCGGGGTCGGCGGGGGAAAGAGCGTGGAGTTCGCGCCGCAGCTGTCGCTCACCAGTCCAGCGAGCCGCCGACGCGGGGTCGGCGGGGGAAAGAGCGGTGCGGCGCAGCGCTGTTGTAGCTCACCAGTCCAGCAAGCCGCCGACACGGGGTCGGCGGGGAGCAGATCTCGCGCCGCCGAGCGCTTGTAGCTCACCAGTCCAACAAGCCGCCGACGCGGGGTCGGCGGGGAAAAATCGGCGACGCGGGCGTGGCCATCGCACACACGACCGACGTTACCAGGCGGTGCCGCGCATCGGCATCCGGTCGAACATCCCGGGCAGCTCGTCGAAGTACCGCGCGTGGAAGCCACCCGTGTACTGGGGCTCGGCCCATCGAGACGGCTGCCAGCCAGACCGAGGCGCGATCGCCGCGCCGGTGTTCAGACGGAGGCTGTCCGCACGCACACTACGTGGCAACCGCGTGTGAGGGCTGCGCCGACCGCGCGGCGCGCCATCCGCCTCGCCAGCGCTCCACAACCACACGCCTGTCAGCAAAATCGACACAACCGCGATCTTGATCTTCATCATCACGACGTGACTCCGGTGAACGTTGCGCGGCAAGGCTCCCGGGAAGTTATAGCATGCAATTGCCCGTCCGACAGCAAATCAGCTCACGGCGCGCCAGATGCCCAAGCCGATCAGCACCACCACGGGCAGCCCGACGGCAAGCAGATGCCAAGCCGTCAGTTTTCCTGCCACGAGCATGCGCAGGCGTTGCTGCCAGGTACCGTCCAGTCGGCGGTATTGGCGCCACACGCTCACGGCGGTCACGACGTTCCAGGCGACGATGAGGGCCGAGGACAATGCCACGTACACCAGGAACTCGACGGGATAGCTCCCCAGGACAGTCGCCATCGCCAGGGAAATCCCCGCCGCAGTGGTGGTGCCCCACAGCCCCAGCGCGACGGCGGCCACCGTGCGCTGGACACCGCTGGTGGCCGTCTCATCCAGCTTCTGCAGCACAATCTCCGTGCGCTCATCGATCCACTGCTCCAACCGCTCCCTGCCCTGCGTGCCCAGGGCGGTCGCGCCCCGGAGGATCATCGCCACCACCGCCGAGACGACAATCGCGTCATCGACGTATCCCAAGCCGGGCAGCAGATCGGGCACTGCGTCCAAGGGGCTGATGAAGTACAGGAGCGCGGCCGCCAGGTAAAGCACGTCGCGTTTTCTGAGCTGCGTGCGGCGGGCCCACAGCTGCGACGCCTGCTGGACGACGGCCCGCAGCTTGCCGTGGCGCGGCGTATCGGGCGGCAACTGCGCCACCTTCGCCGTCAGCTGGCTGTCAATCTGCCGCTCGCTCTCCGGTGCCGCCGCGTCGCGAAGAAACCGCGACGCAAACAGCCGCCACGCTCGCTGTTCCATACGCTGTGGCTTGAACCACTCCCTCGGCATCGCCCACCCCATAGCCGCCCCGCACGGGCCGTGGCCCGGTTCGCCTTCACGCTTTGCCGACATCGAACGCTGAACCGATCGGCGTGCCGACGCCGTAGTACCGCTGCTCGCCGGGTGAAAACAAAATCGGGAGGAGTTTACTCATGTCCGGCATGCCCGACTCGGCCAGGATCTCCGGATCCACCTTGACATCCAAGATCTGACCGACAAACTGCGTGTGCAGGCCGAGCTCATGCACGTGCACCACTCGGCACTCCAGGGCCATTGCGAACTCGCCGACGATCGGCGCATCGACCAGATCGCTGCGCACGGCCGTCAACCCGGCCGCCGCAAATTTGTCGATGTCGCGGCCGCTGACGAGACCCAGGTAGTCCGCCTGCTTGACTTGACGCTGCGAGGGTACATTGAGCGTGAACGCCCTCCGTGCCACCAGATTCCCGTAGGTGTACGTGGCTTTTCGTAGCGAGACCGCCACGCACGGCGGATCGGAGCAACAGATTCCGCTCCACGCCACCGTGGCGGCATTCGCCTTGCCCTGCTCGTCGTACGACCCGACCACCCACGTGGGAGTCGGACAGATCAACGTCTTAGCGCCCAGCGACTGCTTCATGGCTCACCCCGCTCTTTCCAACATCGCCACCGGTGACCTCGCAGCGAGCGACACTCAGCCGGCCGAAGGATCACGGATATCGTAGACCCACAGCTTACCATCCCCGCGCAGGTACAAGCGACCACCACAGACGACGGGATGAGCCAAGTAGGTGTTGGGAGGCCGGCGCGGCAGTTCAAACTGGCTGACGATCTTGAAACCGCGCGGCAGGACCTTCAACAGCGAGACCGTCCCCTCGTAACCCAGCGCATAGATCATCCCCTCGGCGCTGGTCAACCCGACCTTGCCCAGCGTGCGGTCCAGTTGCAGCGATTCGCCGGTCAGGAAGTCGACGCAGTAGAAGTGGCGTCCTCCTTGTCGGCACGCGGCGCCAAAGAGCTTGCCATCCAACAGAATCGAGCCCGAGTGGCAATTGTCCAGGTCCTCGCGGTGCCAGACGACGGCGGCCGATCGAGAATCATCCGCGATCTTCAGCAGCGACCCGCCGGACGAGTGGCCGGCAGCCACAAAGACGTGGCCCTGGCCGTACACCGGCGTGAGCGCATTCTGCGGCGAACGGGGCACGAAGGGGACTTCCCACAACAGGTCGCCCGTCGCCGGATCGAGCGCAACAGCGGAACGCTGGGTCATGCTCACCCATTGCCGAACGTCGCCGTGCGTGATGATCGTCGGCGAGCAATACGCGGCCGTGTCACGAATCGACGTGTTGGTCCAGATCGTCGCGCCCGACTGGGCATCGAGCGCCACCACGCGTCCCTGGGCGCCACCCGGCATGCAGTACACTCGGCCTTCGTCCACGATCAGGTTCTCGGCCAGTCCCCACACGCCCCAGCGTGCCTCGAACCGCTCGACCAGATCCACCGTCCAACGCACGTGGCCCGTGCCGGCCTCGAAACAACTCAGCCGACCCTGCGGATTCACCAGATACACGGCTCCCGCATAATACGTCGGCGTCGCACGCGACCCCGGACTGGCGGCTTCCCACGAAGGCCCGCTCGGCGTTTGCCACTGCACGCGGCCGTCCAGGTCCAACGCCAGAACCATTTCCGTGTCACCCACGCTGCCGGCTGTGAACACCAATCCGTCAGCAATGGAAACGCCCGAGTAACCTTCGCCACATTCGGCCGCCTGCCACACCAGGCGCGGCCCTTCCGCGGGCCACTGCCGCAACAGGCCGGTCTCGGGCGAAATGTTGGTGCGATCGGGCCCGTGATGCTGCGGCCACGTCCACAACTCTCTCGACGCGACAGCCGGCTGCGCCGCCGTATCCCGCGCAAAGACCACGCACAGCATCCCGCAGATCAGCTGCCTCAGCGTTCGAGGACTCATGTTTCCCTCCACCTGCTTATCGTAACACAGGTGCCGGCACCATGTCATTGCGCATCGGCTGCCAGCGCCAGTACGTCAAGCTGCGCCACAACCACTCGGCCGGACCAAAACGATACGTGCGCAGCCAGAGCGGACTGATCGCCAGCTGCAACACCCAGATCACCAAGACAATCCCCCACATTCCTACCCGATCAACGCTGCCGAAGAGCCCGAATCCGTACCCGTAAAACAGCGTGGTGCACAGGAGCGACTGGAGCAGATAGTTGGACAGCGCCGTGCGCCCCACCGCTGCCAGGCGGCTGGTAAGCCCGGTGACAAATCCCGCCTGGCAGATCAACATCACCATCGCGGCGTGACCGAGCGCCACCGGCACCATTCCCAAACCCAACACCAGCGACGCCAGCGGCGTCTGCAGCGGGTCGTAATCGTGGACCAGCAGCAGCACCGTCCCCCAGGCCGTCAGCGGCAGCCCGATCCCATAGCCGAACGCAGCCAACAGGCGATAAAACCGCGCCGAGCGCGACGCCGAAAACACACCCAGTTTCATCAGCGCCATGCCCAAGAGCATCCGTCCGCTCGCGCCCCAGAACATGAACAGCACGAAGCCGAACGTCTGAAACATCAGGACGCCCGGAGCGCGGCCCACCACGATGCTCCAATACCCACCCCGGTACAGATCGATGTCGCGCTGAAACTCCTCCTCCGTCGGCTGCACGACGGCGCGAAATCCCTCCGTCCAGCTCTTGTGCAGCGCCGCCTGCCACTCGGCCACCTCCCGCCCCGCCGCCCGGTCGGCCTCGACCCGCGCCGAGACCTGCGAGACAAATCGCGAGTACACGACAAAGCCCATTTGCAGCGCGGCCCCGATGGCCAGCAGAATGATGCTGATGATGATCAGCGTCCGCGGCTTCCACCGCCGGAAAAAGTACAGCACCAGACCGCACAGCGCGTACATCACCAGAATGTCCCCGGTCCAGATCAGGTACGCGTGGATCAGCCCAATCACGAGCAGCCAGAGGACGCGGCGGTAATAGGTGCCGAGAATGGACGCGCCGCGCGCCGCAGCACGGTCGGCCATCAGCACCAGCCCGGCACCGAAGAGCATGGAAAACAACGTCATCATTTTGCCGGAGAAGACCAGCGAGTTGAACACCCAGGCGGCCGCGTTGGCCGGATCGGCACCGCCGCTCAACGCCGGGTTCTCGTAGCCCGCCATCGGCCAGGCAAACGCGGCCATGTTCATGGGCAGAATGCCCAGCAGCGCCACGCCCCGCAGCACGTCCACCGAAGCCACCCGCTCGTCCGGCCGCACGGGCTGGGGACGAACCACCGCCACGTCCACGGTCACCGCGTCACCGACTGAACGCTCCGCCACGGTGCCGGTCACGCAGTCCGCATCCGGGGCTGATGCACGATCAGAGGCTGCGTCGCTGTCCGACATGGTGCCACCTCGCATGGAGTATTCGGCAAGAGACGTGACAGATTGTATCAGAACGACAACAGGAGTTGCCAGATGAACAGGCTCCCCAGCGCGTCGACCTGTTCCCAGATACGCCGGGCCAAGACTTCGTCACCGCAGATGGGCGGCAGTTGAGCCCGCTGATCCTCCCACGGCAGACAGACACCGGGTGCGGTGCGCGTGCGGCGTCCGACCGGCCGCACGTCTGTCGCCGTCGGCCGGCCCACGGGCGCTGGCGCCGCGAGGCCACCGTCCGCATACTGGCCAAACTCGCGCGTCGCTTCTGTCATGGCGCGGATGTTGGCCACCTGCGCATCGTTCTGGACGATCGCGCTGGCGTCCATCACGTAACCCCCTTCACGCGCAGCGGCGTCGAGCACCTGCCGACAGGCGTCTCGCACCTGCTGCGGCGTCCCGTAGCTCAACAGGTAATTGGAGATGCCCCCCGACAGGCAGAACTTGTGGCCCAGTTTCCGGTGCGCTGCGACGATATCACCTCTGTCGACGTGGTAGACGATGCTGCGTTCCGGCAAGCGGGCAAACGTGTCCAGGTGCGCGTCCCAGTTCCCCTCGGCATAGAACAGAGTCTGACGCCCGTGCCGCCAGAGCTCTTCGATGATCGGCTGGAGCGTCGGCCAGTACATCGTGTCAAACGTCTCGTACGAGATGAACGGCACGCAGCCGCGATGCATCCAGAAACCGATCGGAACGTGACCGGTCGGGTCGCTCGACGACAGCGCCACCTGGAGCAGGTGCGGCGCCAGCGCCTCACAGGCCGCCAGGACTTTCGCCGGCTGCGCATACAGGTCGCTCACCAGCCCCACGTAGCCGCGCAGCTTGTCGGCGATAATGTCGAGCGGGGCCTTGAGGATCCCGGCAATGGCGGAGACCGTGCCAGTTTCCTCCCGCAGCCGGCGCTCCTGGTCGGCCCAGGCGTGGAAAAACTCCAGCATGGCCATCCCGCCCTTGACCAGCGCCAGGTTGTGCCGATACGTCACCGGCCTGCCGGGCGCACTCAGCGGGGCCGCCACACGCGGCAGCCAGACTTCGTACAGAAACGTCGTCGGATCGTCGATCAGCGCGTCGTACTCATCCTCCCGCATGAACGCATCGGCTTCCGACGGCTCCAGGTACTGGTGCCCGACGTTCGCCGGCACATCAATACCGGGGGTCATGTAGTAGCGCAGCCCGAGCGCCTGGGTCATGCCGGTCCAGGTGGCAATCATGTTGGGCACGACCGCATCCCAATCATGATCGGCCGCACAGCGCAGCGCCGCGGCGAACCCCAACCGGTAGTCGTGCGCCATCTCCTGACAGGTGTAGCCGGCGTGGACGCCGGTGAACTCGGCCACGAACGGGCGAATCGGCACGCAGTCCGGCTTCTCGTTGCGCAGTGCCGCCGTATAGCGGCTCAACCGGCGCTCATAGAGTTCCTGCATCGTCATCAGCATCGCAGCTCCGGCACACCATCCAGCGCGGCACTGTCGGTCATTCGATGCCGGCTGTCAATACCTGATCGCTCTGCGGCGCGAAAGAAACAAAGCCTGGTGTCGGCGGTAGGCGGCCGCCAACACCAGGCTCACCAAGGAGGGCCACCCAGCGTGGTCACTCCTGCATGACGCGTGACAAGACCCGACAGCGGGA